>JAFSSV010000089.1 GCA_017450825.1 Synergistaceae bacterium | reverse complement strand
CCGGTTCGCTTCGCTCACCACCTCCCCTTAAAGAGGGGGAGGCAAGGTGTAAAGGGAATAGAAGATATCGAAGGACTCTCTCGTCCCCCCTGAAAGGGGGGATGTCAACTTGTTGACAGGGGGGTTGCTTTCAAAAAGGGTCAACTTGTTGACAGATGAGTTGCTTTCAAAAAGGGTCAACTTGTTGACAGATGAGTTGCTTTCAAAAAGGCCGCTTGCGGTGGAAGTGGTTATTTAAAAAAAATTGATAATGTATAATATATAAATAAATTTCTACTACCAATTCTCAAATTCTAATTCTAATTCTAAATTTTAAAGAGGAGGGATTTAACTTGACGAAGCTGGAACTTCATAAACTCGACGTAAAAAATCTCAAGTTTGCAGACAAGACAGGTTTTGCCGACGGAGTATTAAGTGTCAACAAGGCCGAGCTGCTTGCGCTGATTTCCGAAGATCCTTTGCTTGGAAAAAATCTTGATATTGATTTAGCTGTCCCCGGGCAAAGTGTTCGCGTGATGCCGGTGAAGGACGTTATCGAACCTCGCTGGAAGATCGAAGGAAGCGGGCAGGTATTTCCGGGCCTTTTGAGCGGTGTTGAAACTGTCGGCGAAGGAAAGACTCTTGTATTAAGCGGCTGTGCTGTCCTTACGGCTGGAAAGCTCGTAAGATTTCAGGAAGGAATTATCGACATGACAGGCCCGGGCGCTGAATACACGCCTTACTCAAAAACTTGCAACGTAGTTTTAGTACTTGAACCTTCAGATCCTAATATGGACAAGCACGACTACGAAACAGCTTGCAGAATTGCCGGGCTTAAAACCGCCGCGTATCTTGCCAAGGCGTGTGCTGATGTCAAAGCGGACTGTATTGAAAAATATCAGTTCGAAAATCTCCGCGACTCCATGAATAATTTTCCGGAACTTCCCAAGGTCGGCTATCTTTACATGCTCCAGACCCAGGGACTTTTGCATGACACTTATTTATACGGTGTTGACGTGAAAAAAATTCTTCCCACATTAATTTCTCCTCTTGAAGTTATGGACGGGGCGATTGTTTCGGGTAACTGTGTAAGCGCTTGCGACAAGAACAGCACTTATTCCCACCAAAATAACCCGGTTATCGCAGACATGTTAAAGCGTCACGGAAAAGATTTTAATTTTGTTGGCTGTATTGTTACGAACGAGAATGTAACTTTAGCTGACAAGAAACGAAGCTCAAGCTACGCTACAAAATTAGCCGGAATGTTAGGGCTTGACGGCTTAATTATTACTGAAGAGGGCTTCGGAAATCCCGATGCTGATTTAATCATGAACTGCTGGAAAGCTGAAAAGCTTGGCATTAAGACAGCTCTTCTTACTGACGAGTACGCAGGACAGGACGGAGCAAGCCAATCATTAGCGGACTCATGCCCCGAAGGCGATGCTTGCGTTACGGCGGGCAATGCCAACGAAGTTATAACCCTTCCGCCAATGGAAAAAGTTATTGGCTATCCGAATGAAGCCAATGTCATTGCCGGAGGCTGGAATGGTTCATTAGCTCCTGACGGATCTATAACCGTAGAGCTTCAAGCAATAACCGGAGCAACGAGTGAACTCGGCTACACTAAGCTTGGAGCTTATACGCTATAAAGTGAGGTGATTAAAATGGCATTCAAAGTAATTCATTATATTAATCAGTTTTATGCTGGAATAGGCGGCGAAGAGAAAGCAGACTACAAGCCCGAAATCCGCGAAGGAGTTGTAGGCCCGGGCATGGCTTTAAAGGGCGCGTTAAAAGGCGAAGCTGAAATCGTAGCGACTGTAATATGCGGCGACTCTTATTTTGCTTCTAACATGGACGAAGCCACGCAGACTATTTTGGGCATGATTAAAAAATATCAGCCTGATGCGTTCATAGCGGGGCCTGCCTTTAATGCAGGACGTTACGGGACTGCTTGCGGTGCTATCTGTGCAGCAGTTGCTAAGGAGTTTAATATTCCTGTTATCAGCGGCATGTATCCCGAGAATCCCGGCGTAGAAATGTACAAGAAATTCGCTTGGATTATCGAGACTCCTGACAACGCCGTAGGAATGAGAAAAGCTGTGCCGGCAATGGCTAAACTTGCTCTGAAATTATTGAAGGGCGAGCCAATCGGAAAGCCGGAGGCCGAAGGTTATATCGAGCGCGGGATCCGCAAAAATATTTTCTATGAGAAATTAGCGGCTGAACGCTGTGTCGATATGTTCATAGCGAAGTTAAAGGGCGAAAAATTTGACACGGAATATAAAATGCCCGTCTTCGATAGAGTTCCGCCTCAGCCTGCTGTAAAAGATCTTGCTCATGCTACTATAGCTCTTGTTACGTCCGGCGGAATTTGCCCGAAGGGAAATCCAGATCATATTGAAGCCTCAAGCGCAAGCAAGTTCGGTGAGTATGACATAACCGGCGTTAATGATTTAACGAGCGAAACACATTGCACGGCTCACGGAGGCTATGATGCTACATACGCCGATCAGGACGCGGACAGAGTTTTGCCCGTTGACGTTCTAAGAGATCTTGAGCGTGAGGGAGTAATCGGCAAGCTTCATAATAAACTTTATGCGACCGTAGGCAATGGAACTTCCGTAGCTAATGCAAAGAGATTCGGCGCTGAAATAGTCAACAGGCTTGTACGCGATGGAGTTACGGCTGTCATTTTAACTTCGACCTGAGGAACTTGTACTCGTTGCGGTGCAACGATGGTCAAAGAAATTGAGCGCAAGTTGCCGGTCGTCCACATGTGCACAATCGTTCCTATTTCACAGACTGTAGGAGCAAATAGAATCGTGCCGACTATAGCAATTCCTCACCCGTTCGGCGATCCTTCAAAGACTCATGACGAAGAGAAAGCCTTACGCAGAAAGCTTGTTGAGCGCGGACTGAAAGCACTTCAGACAGAAATCACAGAACAAACGGTCTTTACTGAATAAAATTTTATTGCTCCCTTTTAAGTTTTAAGGGAGCATAAAATTAAAATAAAATATTTTTTTAATTTCTTAACGGGAGTAAAGCGGCAATGTGAGCTGAAAAATTTTTACAGAAAGCGTTGCTTTTTGCGATTTTACTCCCCTTTTTTTTGATTAAAAAAATTGGGGGGTGAAAATATAAATTAAATCAGGAGGTCTTTTATTATGGACAAAGCTTTGACTTCGCGTCATGGCCCTTGGATAGCAGGAGGATTAATCGGCTTGATTGCCGTAGCTCTTGCTCATTTTGGCAATCCCGGCAACATGGGATTTTGTGTAGCGTGTTTCACGCGTGATATTGCGGGCGCATTGGGCTTTCACAGGGCCGGCGTTGTGCAGTATCTTCGCCCGGAGATACCGGGATTCATTTTAGGATCATTCCTTTCAGCATTAATTTTCCGTGAGTATTCGCCTCGCGGAGGATCTTCACCCGTTGTACGTTTCGGGCTTGGCCTTTTTGCAATGCTCGGGGCGCTTGTCTTTCTTGGCTGTCCGTGGCGAGCATATCTTAGAGTCTCCGGAGGAGATTGGAACGCTCTTTACGGAGTCGCTGGATTAATAGCCGGAGTCTTTATCGGAATATTATTTTTATGGAACGGCTTTTCACTTGGAGCAAGCGAAAAAAATCCAAAAGCTGCAGGTTTAGTCATGCCTTTGATCGCGCTTGCGCTTTTAGCGTTTTTATTTTTAGCTCCTAAGTTCGGAGAAGGCGGCCCGATATTTTTCTCGGACAAAGGCCCGGGTTCGCAACATGCGCCGGCTTTAATGGCATTGGCGGCGGGCTTGATTGTGGGCTGGCTTGCACAGCGCAGCAGATTTTGTACTGTTGGAGCTATCAGAGATTTCTTAATGATGGGCGACGGGCATTTATTGAAAGGCATAATAGCTTTCATGATTACGGCGTTCGCTGCGAATTATTTGCTTGGACACTTCAAGCCCGGTTTTGAAGGCCAACCCGTAGCACATACGGACGAGCTATGGAATTTCTTGGGAATGGTTCTTTCGGGTTTAGCTT
>JAFSSV010000088.1 GCA_017450825.1 Synergistaceae bacterium | reverse complement strand
GTAGCGGTTGAAGAGTATGAGAAGCTGAAATAAATTTTTTCTTGCCTGTTAAGAACGATAACCCCCTCCCATCGCCGAACCCTTCCTATTCCTTTTGCGCCCTTGCCTCCCTTCTTTAAGGGGAGGTGCCGAATGAAATGAGGCAGAGGGGTTGAGTCTTAAAAAAAATTTTTTAGAAATACCCCCCTCGCCAGAACCCTTCCACCGCAAGCGGTCCCCCTACCCTTACAGGGACGGCTTTGGCACTCTTCCCCTTAACAGGGGGGCGCAAGAGAGAGGGCAAAGGCTGAAGGTGTTAATTACTTTTTGAAAATTTCTGTCGTCCCATGAACAAAATCGTTCCGGTCTGATCGTCCATTATGAAATAAATAAATGGTCTTGTTGCGTGAAATTCTGCTCTAAGTTTTTTTGGCCGCGGCATAGCCGTTGCTCTTACCATTGTGATAGCCGTAGCTGCTGCGGCTTCGGTCTTTTCTTCGTCAACGTCGATAAAAGTCTGATGAATTACCGCGTCGATTTTTATTCTTTCCTGTTCGGTGATCTTAAAGAAGTCTGCGAAGTTCGAGAAGGCCAAGATTATTCCCATGGACTCAAATAATTCTTTAAGCTCGTATTTTTTTTCTGTCTTGAACTTCGGGAGCCATAAATCGACTTCATAAGATTTCATTGAGCTAAGGCCGCGCTGAAAAATTTCCTGGCTTATATTTTCCTGTCCTTCCGGAGGCAATACTGCAACCATAGAGAATCGCCCGTCCTCGTACGGGAGCTTAACGAATTTATAGCCGTTGAGTTCAGCGTAATAAAAATCGTCGCGCTGCTTCATCATATCGACCATGAGAAAATTTTTTCCGTCGTTGAAAAATTTTTCCTGTTTTGTGAGTTTCTTGTTAAATCTTTCCTGCCATGCTGCATTAAAATAAACAGCGTTAGTTAAGATCATTTGAGTATCGGGTTCGATATTGCTCAGCAAGTTTTGAATCTTTCCTTTTGTGTTTTCGCTTACCCAGTCATTAATAATCTTGCGGGACTCTTCGGTTTTATTTAGGAAGTCCAATTCCTGCAAGCTGCTCTTATAAAAATTCTTTAAAATATTTTTGTACTCGTCCAGAATAGTAAGCTTTGTTCTAAGCCATACGCGGTTAGCCGGGAAGAAAGCCTGACTTTCTGCAAGACTCGTCATGAGTTCGCCGAGTTCAGAATGAATATCCGGGCTGATGCCGAGTGCTGCTTCGATTTCCTGAGCAGTAGCTCCTTCAGATCCTGCGTAGACCATACCGAAGGCGGAAATTATGCTGTAAGGTGAGAAGAAATAATCGCCGCTGTTTTGTTCGAGCTTCGCCGCCGTGGTGAAGGCAAAATTATTTATAGCGTCAACGGCTTGCGAAGCAAGAGCGCCTCTTGAAAATGCAATTAGCATTAAAAAAATTAAGAACGCCTTAAAAATTTTGTATGTCATTCTAAAGAACCTCCTTTAAAAAAAATTATATGTAATTATCGCATGATTTCTTAAATTTTTTTAGAAAATAACCCCCTCGCCACTTCGTGCCCCTCTCCCCCAACCCTTCCACCGCAAGCGGTCCCCCTTCCCTTACAGGGACGGCTAGGGCGCAAGAGAGTTCTTCTACATCGTTTATTCCCTCTACCCCTTGCCTCCCCTCTTTAAGGGGAGGTGGCCTGAAGGGCCGGAGGGGTTTTATTTCCTTCGGGCTATAATAAAAACATGAATATCAAGAACGAAATTACAGCGGCTGGAATTTTATTGAATGCCTGCGGGGCAAGTTACAAAATTTTTTCTAAGCTTTGTGAGAATTACGAGCCGGGAGATTTATTTAAAGGCGGGAATTTTTGGAAGGAGCTTGGCCTTAACAAAAATCTTCAGATTAAATTAGCGGCGCTTATTGAAAATCATTGGGCTGAAAAAGAAATTTTAAGAGCTGAAAATTTTGGAGCAAGATTTATAACTGCGATGGATCTTGATTATCCTGCGAAGTTAAAAGATTTATCGAATCCTCCTGTAGGGCTTTATGTCAAAGGCAACGCGAATATTTCTTTGCCTTCGGTTGCGATTGTGGGGACTCGGAAGTGCAGTGACTATGCTAGGACAATCGCGACGAATCTAGCTAAGGCCTTGGCACAAAAAAATATTACGGTCATCAGCGGCGGAGCCCGTGGGATTGACTCGGCCGGACATCGGGGCTGTCTTAGTGAGAACGGAATTACTATAGCGGTGTTTGGGACTGGAATAGATCAGGTTTACCCTGTAGAGAACAGAGATTTATTTGCTCGTATTCTTGACAGGGGGGCAATAATTTCGGAATTTCCAATGGGAACGGGCGGGGAATCTTGGCGCTTTCCGACTCGGAACAGGATAATTTTGGGGATTGCCTCAAGGATTGTAGTTGTGGAGTCTCCTGAAGGAGGCGGAGCTATGCACACGGCCCGAGGAGCTCTGGAGATTGGTCGGGAAGTCTGGTCTGTTCCCGGAAGAATAACGGACTCGGTCTGTCGCGGAACTAACAGGCTTCTTGGAGAAGGGGCAAAAGTTTTTTTAGGTATCAATGATTTTATAGAAAGCGTAACCGGTAATAAGCAGTTTGATTTAAATTTTGACGCTGAAGATTCAAGAACTGAAAGTGTTGCGCCAAAATTAACGGACGAAGAAAAAATTATTTACTCGTTGCTTCAGCGGCAAGGCGGGAGGACAGCGGACGAAATATCAATAGAAAGCAAGCTTGATTTTGTTACGATACAAGAAGCCCTGATGAATCTTGAGGCTGAAGGGCTGATCATGAACTCATCAGGGCGTTATTCTGCGACGGCGTAATTTTTGTTTACGCTCCCCTTATTTATTTCTTTCTTTCTTTATTTATTTCAATCCACGCTCCCCGTGAAGGGAGCGACTACGCATATAACGTAAATAAAATTGAGGTACTGCCAGGAACGTTGGGTCAGCTGGAAAACCAGTCCAACCCCACTGGCAATCCCTCAATATTAGGGATTATTTTACTACAAGATATTCGAGATAGCAATGGGCATTTAGTGCTTATTTCAATCCACGCTCCCCGTGAAGGGAGCGACATTATTCAAGAGGTTTTTAAAGAATCTTTAAAAATTTCAATCCACGCTCCCCGTGAAGGGAGCGACCATCGCTAAGGCAGCCGCTATTAAAGCTCTGAAGAATTCCAATCCACGCTCCCCGTGAAGGGAGCGACTAATCCCGTAAATGTTTTTCAAAGCGTTCACGATAGTTCAATCCACGCTCCCCGGGAAGGGAGCG
>JAFSSV010000011.1 GCA_017450825.1 Synergistaceae bacterium | reverse complement strand
GCTTGCGGTGGAAGGGTTGGGGGAGAGGGCCACGAAGTGGCGAGGGGGTTATTTTCAAGTGCTTTTACTATAAAAGTAAGGGGAGGTGCTTGGCCGGAGAAAGTAGAACGGCCCGAATGACTGTATAATTATCGAATTCAATTCTAAATTTTTTTCAAAAGGTCGTGTTATTTTATGAGGAAGTCCTACAAGATCGATGTCGATTGCGCCGCATGTGCCGATAAAATGGAACAGGCCGCAAAAAAAATTCCCGGCATCAAAAACGCCTCCGTCAACTTCATGACTCTTAAAATGCTCGTTGAGTTTGAAGAGGGCGCGGAAGTTTCAAAGGTCATGAACAACGTAAGAGAAGCTTGCAAAAAAGTCGAAGCCGATTGCGAAATCTTTTTATAATCAAATCATGAACGCTAAACAAAAAAAATTACTGGCCCGAATAATTTTTTCGGGCGTTTTTCTTATTTGCCTTTATATCTTTCCAGTCCATAAAAATTTAAAGCCTGTTTTATTTTTAATTCCGTATTTAATAGCAGGCTATGATATTCTGCTAAAGGCCCTTCATGGAATTAAAAGCCTTCAAGTCTTTGACGAGAATTTTTTAATGAGCGTGGCGACGCTTGGAGCTTATGCCTTGGCAATTTTTAAAACAGGCGACTATCTCGAAGCTATAGCCGTAATGATTTTCTATCAGGTCGGAGAATTGTTCCAGTCTATTGCCGTCAACAAGAGCCGCCGAAGCATAGCTGCCCTCATGGACATTCGCCCGGATTATGCCAACGTAGAACGCGAAGGAAAATTAGAACGCCTTGACCCCGAAGAAGTCGAACCCGGCACAATAATAACTGTAAGACCCGGCGAAAAAATTCCTATTGACGGAGTCATTACCGAGGGAAATTCTAATCTTGATACCGTAGCTTTGACCGGCGAGAGCAGGCCAAGAGGAGTCAAGACAGGCAACGAAGTTTTAAGCGGCTGTATAAATCTCACAGGCGTTATAAAAATCAAAACGACACGGGAATTTTTTGAGTCGACAGCTTCAAAAATTTTAGATCTCGTAGAGAACGCAAGCTCAAGAAAATCTAAATCCGAAAATTTCATAACCCGCTTTGCAAGAATTTATACGCCCGTAGTCTGTTTTAGTGCCGCAGCGCTGGCAATAATACCGCCGTTGTTTTTGGGAGATTGGCTCGAATGGTTGTACAGAGCTTTGACCTTCTTGGTTATCAGTTGCCCTTGTGCTTTGATTCTCAGCGTGCCTTTAACTTTCTTTGCAGGCCTCGGAGGAGCAAGCCGGGTAGGAATTTTAATCAAAGGCTCAAATTTCTTAGAGGCCCTTTCAAAAATTTCTTGCGTTGTCTTCGACAAGACAGGGACTCTTACTCAAGGAGTCTTTGAGGTCGTTGCCGTCCACCCCGACATAAGAAACGAGGAAGAACTTTTACACTTAGCCGCTCATGTTGAAAGATATTCGACTCACCCAGTAGCCAACGCTTTGAGAAAAGCTTACCCTAACGAAGCAGACGACTGTGCAATAAAAAATTTTCAAGAGATCTCAGGCTATGGAGTCAAAGCCGAAGTCAACGGGGAATTTATTTGCGCGGGTAGTTCAAAATTTATGGACATGATCGGGGCGAAGTGGCACCCTTGTTACAAGACCGGAAGTATTATTCACATTGCTATCAATAATAATTACGCCGGGCATGTTGTAATCTCTGATGTGATTAAAGAGAACGCCAGGGAGGCAATAAAAAATCTTGAAGCCTTGGGAATAAAAAATATTTTCATGCTCACCGGAGATTCTGAAAATACAGCGCGTGAAGTTTCGACGGAACTTGGAATAAAAAATTATTTCAGCGAATTGCTCCCGGCTGATAAAGTTCGGAAGGTCGAGGAGTTATTGAGAGATAAAAATTTTGGAGGGGAACTTGCCTTTGTAGGCGATGGAATTAATGACGCGCCTGTTATATCTCGTGCGGACGTTGGAATTTCAATGGGGGCGCTAGGCTCTGACGCGGCTATCGAAGCGGCTGATGTTGTCTTAATGGACGATGACCCTTTGAGCGTCCCAAAGGCCGTGAGAATTTCCCGGCGCTGTATGAAGATCGTTAAAGAAAATATTTATTTTT
>JAFSSV010000087.1 GCA_017450825.1 Synergistaceae bacterium | reverse complement strand
TCCCTCGGGGGAGGGGAACCTCTTGCGGTGGTAGGGGTCTGGCGGGGGGGATTCCTTAGCAAAAACCGCTTGCGGCGAGAAAAACACAACCCCCTCCGGCCCTTCAGGCCACCTCCCCAAGGGGAGGCTTTAAAGATTCTCTACAACTGTTCCGGAGGAGGAGCAATTAAGCACAAAGAAATGCGAAGCTGCTCCGCCTTCGGAAAAAATTTTACACATTGCCTGTGATAACTTTCCGGCCCGGCCGTGAACGATCGCTATCATAGTCGGCCCGGAACCGCTTATCGCTGTCGCTACACAGTCGGGGTGGTTGGCAATCTCACGCAAAAATTTTTCGCCCGAACTATGCGGAAATAATTTCGCCCTGTGAGGCTGGTGGAGTCTGTCCTCCATTCCTACCCGTAATAAATCCCAACGCCCCATAGCCCACGCTGCACATAAAATGCTCGCGTGACTCACATTGAAGACAGCGTCCTTAAAAGGCACACTGTCCGGCAAAATTTTTCTTGCGTCTTCAGTATGAACTTGAAAATCCGGAACGGCCGCAATAACATTTAAATCACTCGGCAAGGCCGGGAGCCTCACATAACGCAAGTTCTCCCCGTCCCAACATGAAACCGTCATGCCTCCGATACAACAAGGCACAACGTTGTCGGGGTGTCCTTCGATCTTCGTCATGACCCGCAAGAGTTCAGCCTCCGGAAATTTTGAACCTGCTAATAAATTCGCAAGCGTTACTCCGGCTACTACAGCAGTTGAAGAACTTCCAAGCCCGCGATTCAAAGGAACAGCGTTACAGCTTTCAAAGGCAAAGCCCTTGGCCGGGACGTTCCATTCTTCACAGGCTTTAATATAACTCGTTACGAGTAAATTTTTTTTAGCGTCTTTTAATTCGTCAACGCCTTCGCCGGAAATTTCACATGAATATTCGCCCGCTGGCAAAATTTCTTTGACCGTAAAAATATTGTAGAGGGTCAAAGCCATTCCTAAAGTATCGAAGCCCGAGCCTAAGTTCGCCGTAGTTGCCGGAACTTTTAAACGGATTACCGGCATTCTAACACCCGCATTAAATCTTCGAGAGTGTCATTAATTTCTATCGGCTTTCCGACTTGCGACATAGCCGTGTCGGGATCTTTGAGGCCGTTTCCTGTCAAGATCATAGTGACTGTAATTCCTTCGGGCAATTTGCCAAGGCCTTTGAGCTTTATTAATCCGGCCAAGGGAGCGCAAGAAGCTGGCTCGGCAAACACGCCGCCTTCTGCTGCTAAAATTTTTTGAGCGGCTAAGATCTCTTCGTCCGTGACGGAATTAAATTCTCCGCCGGACTCGCTGACTGCTGCACGGGCTAAGTGAGCGCTTACGGGGTTGCCGATTCTGATTGCTGTCGCTACGGTTTCGGGGTTAGGGCAAGGCTGATTAGTTACGAGCGGTGCAGCTCCTGCGGCTTGGAAGCCCATCATTCTAGGAAGGGAATTAATTTTTCCGAGCTTTTTATATTCGTTATAACCGGCCCAGTATGCGCTGATATTTCCGGCGTTGCCTACGGGGATAGCGTGCCAGTCAGGAGCGCGGCCAAGAACGTCACAGATCTCCCAAGCTCCCGATCTTTGACCTATAAGCCTGTAAGGGTTTACGGAGTTGACCATAGCACAGCCGGTCTTCTCTGCTCCTTCGCGGGCAAGTTCTAAAGCTCTGTCGAAATTTCCTTTGACGGCTATTACTTTAGCTCCGTACATTAAAGCCTGTGCCAATTTTCCCAAGGCAACCTTCCCCGCCGGCAATAGAACAAAGCAGGGGATTCCCTGTGAAGCAGCATAAGCCGCGGCCGAAGCGCTTGTGTTTCCTGTTGAGGCACAGATTACGGCGCGCTTTCCGTCTTCAAGAGCCTTAGCTACGGCCAAGACCATTCCGCGGTCTTTGAAAGATCCCGAAGGGTTACAGCCCTCGAACTTGCCGTATAATTTCACGCCTAGCCGTTCGCTGATCCGCGGCAAATAAATTAAAGGCGTTGAACCTTCCTCAAGATTTACATCGGGCGTTGAAGGTGTGACGGGCAAAAGGTCTTTGTAATGTTTTAATACTCCCATGATTGTTAGCTCCTTTTCTTATAAACTTCACTGCGGTGTGCAATGCTCACCACAAGAACTATAACTTCTTTGTCTTCGATTCGACAAAGGATTCTGTAATCCCCTGTACGATAGCACCAAAAATCGCTTAATGGGCCTGTGAGGGCCTTACCTTTTTGACGAGGATTATCAAGTGTCGTGATATTACGTAACTTATCTCTTATACGAATCGCTGTACCGCGATCAAGGCGGCGTAAATCATCTTCAGCTTTTGGGGTAAGTTTAATTGTCCAAGCCAAGGCGTTCGCTCACTTCCTCAAGGGACGAGGCAGGCAAGCCGGAATTTTTGTATTCATTCCAAGCTCCTACGGCCATAAGATAAAGTTTTTTATCTTCAAGCTTTTTTAAAACAGAGCTGCGCTTATAAAATTTCTTTGTAACTCCTTTGTCTTGCCTGACGCGTGAAAGTATTTTAGATACTCCCATGATTGTTAGCTCCTTTTATTTTGAATTAAGTTAATAATTTTTTTCATAGCCGGCCTTATCGAAGATATTATCACGAACGGCCAAGCATGATTTTTAATTATAAACTTTGCGGCTATTTTCCTTGCTCGGTCGATTAAAGGCGAGCTTAAAATTTCCTGCTCATGAGTCACGAAAAATTTTTGGATCTTCTCGTAGCCTTCGGAATATTTTTCAGCGTTCTCACGATTGAACCAAGTATAAGCAGAAATTCCAAACCATACAGCCTTCTTTAAAATTACGGGCATTGTGTCCGGCACCCAATCAGCCGCTAAAGTGTAACGCTCAATAAAAATTAAAGCTCTATCCATAGGACCGGAGGGATTTTTATCTGTTGTTGCTGATACTCCGTTTGGGTTACAACGATAAAAATAAAGCGGACTTTCAGAAATTACTACGCACTCTGCGCACTTGAGTAGAAACGGAAAAATCCCCATGTCCTCTACAACTCTATCAGGAAAACGAATTCCGTTAAACAAATTTGAATTAAATAACTTGCTGATTAAATGGCTTGGTACTTCATCAGGAATTAAAAGCTCTGCATATTCCTGCATTGAATACACAGTCATAGCTCCCTCAAGATTGCCAACTACTCTGGCTTCGTCATTGAATTCGTTACATCCAGTGATGTCTGCATTATTATCACGAGCAAGTCTGTAAAGTTCACTGCAATAATTTTCTCTTACCCAATCATCGCTATCAATAAAAGTTACGTAACGCCCTGTAATTCTATCAAGAGCGAAATTTCTTGCGCTTGCCTGTCCGCCGTTTTCTTTTGAAAAAAATTTTATGCGGCTGTCTTTTTCAGCAAAGGCTTTGCAGATTTCCGGCGATTGGTCTTTGCTTCCGTCATTGACGAGAATAATCTCCAGATTTTTATAAGTCTGATTGACTATGGAATTTAAACATTCTTCGAGAAAATTTTGAGAGTTGTATACCGGTACAATCACGCTGATTAAATCTTCCATGCGCGAGTCTTCCTTTCTGGTTTCATTATTAAAAAACTATAACCCACTCGCCACTTCGTGGTCCTCTCCCCCAACCCGTCCACCGCAAGCGGTCCCCCTTACCTTACAGGGACGGCGGGGCGCAAGTTTTTTTCAACACGCTCTATTCCTTCTACACCTTGCCTCCCCTGTGTAAGGGGAGGTGGTGAGCGAAGCGAACCGGAGGGGTTTTATAGAAAATAAACTATGTTTGCTATATGATACATGAAAAATTTTTGCGTGTCATTGGCAAATGATAAGCCCCTGCGGCGCGGCCGGGTAAGTTGTAACGAGTCTTACGGTAGATTATAATTCTTATATCCATTTTTTAAATTTTATAAAGAGGTGAATTTTTTTATCATGAAGAAATTTATTCTTGCAGCACTCGTTGCAGCGTTGAGCTTATGTGCCTTGACGGCTTACGCATGGGCACCCAAAAAGAACGTCACCGTCATAGTAGCTTACAAGGCCGGAAGCGGAACAGATAACACCGCCCGAGTCCTTTCAAAATTTGCTACAGACAAGATCGGAAAGACTCTGGTCATTCAGAATCTTGAAGGCGGCTCCGGTTCAATCGGCTGGACTGCACTGTCGCATTCAAGACCGGACGGACATACTATAGGCTTCGTAAACCTTCCGACTCTTTGCTCAAACATTGTCGAAGAACTAGGCGATTATAAAATCGACGACTTCATTCCGATCTGCAATCACGTCAACGAAACTTCGTTAGTAATGGTAGGGAAAGACAGCCCCTTTAATTCACTCGAAGAGCTTGTGAAATTCGCAAAGGAAAACCCCGGCAAGCTCAAAGCCTCTACCAACGGCATGAAAGCTTCTAACCATATCGGCGCACAGCTCCTCGCAAAGTCCGCCGGCTTTACTTACATGGCTATTCCTTACGGCGGCACAGCAGATCAGCTCCTTGCACTCCGTCAGGGCGAAGTAGATTTTTCTGTCGCTAAAGAAGCAGACATCGCCGCAATGTTAAGCGAAGTAAAAATTCTTGGAGTCTTCGCTGAAAAAAGAATGGAAAGCTTCCCCGATGCTCCGACTCTCGGCGAGCTTGGTTTCTATAACAAATGGTACGGGAGCGCCCGCGCTATCGTTGCCCCCAAGGGAACTAAACAGGAAGTCATTGATTTCTACGAAGAAGCTTTCAAGAAAGCAATGGAAGACCCCGAGTATATCGCCGCGGCTGAGAAGGCCGGCGTTACGACTCTTTACATGAACGCCGAAGATACCAGCAAAATGATTCAGCAGCAGTACGAGTTCTGCACAAACGAAGTCGCTAAACTCTGGGACTAAAAATTTTTTTGCTCTACCCCCTTACGAATATTTAAGTAAGGGGGTATTTTTTTATGACTAAGAAAAGGAGATTTTTTAAACATGAAGAAAACTGATATAGGAGTCTGCGCTGCTATGTATGCCGTGTGCGCGTTCTTTTTTTATATGACGCTCCAGCTTCCCGAGGCCGCGCAGATTTATCCGTTATGTGTAATTGCTTTGCTTGCGGCATTAACGACTCTTCACGTCTTCAACATGATACGCGGCGCAATCCGTGAAGGAGTCACGAGCGGACTAGAAGACTTTAAAGATTTTTTGCCTTCGCAATTTTTTATTTTGTTCGCAATGATAATCACATATTTAATTTTAATGCCTTGGCTTGGATTTTATTTAGCAAGCGTTTTATTCATGAGCGCGTGCTTAATTTTTTTGCGCGTCAAGATCTGGCAGGGAGTCCTTGCTGAAATAGTTATCCTTGCGCTCGTCTATTTTGCCTTCAGTGTCTTTCTTGAAGTCAGGCTTCCGGAAGGAACTTTATTCTATTAAAAGAACGGAGTGAAATTTTAAATGACTGAAACTTTATTATTAATGCTCCAAGGATTCGCCAGCGCTTTATATCCTGTAAATATTTTGGCAATGATAGCCGGCGTTACAATCGGAATAGTTATCGGCTGTCTTCCGGGACTTTCGGCGGCTATGGGAGTAGCGCTGCTGTTGCCTTTGACTTTCTCAATGGAAGCATCAACCGGAATGATTATGCTCGGGGCGATTTACTGCGGAGCAATCTTCGGCGGTTCAATATCAGCTATATTAATTCACACGCCCGGGACTCCTGCTAGTGCCGCTACAGCTATTGAAGGCTATCAAATGACTCTCAAGGGCCAAGCCGGAAAAGCTTTAGGCACAGCGTGTATAGCCTCGTTCTTCGGCGGGCTGCTGTCTTGTATATCGCTTTATTTCTTTGCGCCTATTCTCGGACAGCTTGCAATGAAGTTCGGATCGCCGGAATATTTTTGGCTTTCTATCTTCGGGCTTACTATAATCGCCGGAGTCTCTTCTAAGTCAATGGTAAAGGGCTTAATGAGCGGAGCGCTCGGCCTCTTATTATCTACAATAGGAATGGATCCTATGCAGGGCGTAAAGCGTTTCATGTTCGGACAGTCGTCACTCTATGAAGGCATTAACGTAACTTGCGCTTTGATTGGCTTGTTCTCAATGAGTCAGGCTTTGATCTTAGCCGAAGCAAAAATCAAACAACGCGCCCGCGCCACGAAATTTAACGACAAAATGTTATTGAGCAAGCAAGAATTAAAAGAGATTGCCCCGACTATTGGCCGCTCTTGGATAATCGGGAATCTTATCGGAATTTTGCCGGGGGCTGGAGCGTCGATTGCGTGCTTCATGGGTTACAACACTGCTCGCCAATTCTCAAAGCATAAAGAATTATTCGGTCATGGAAGTTATGAAGGAGTTGCAGGCTCCGAGGCTGCTAACAACGCTGTAACCGGAGGCTCGTTAATCCCAATGCTTACGCTTGGAATTCCCGGAGAAAGTGTCACGGCTGTCTTAATGGGGGGCTTAATCATTCAGGGTTTGACTCCCGGGCCGAATCTTTTTGTAGGTGAGACGGCGAAAATGACTTATACATTTTTCGCGGGCTTTGTTTTGATTCAGTTCTTTATGTTAGGGATAGGCTTGTTAGGGTGCCGAGGCTTTGCACAGATTGCCCGGCTCTCGGACGCTATATTAATTCCTTCGGTGACGATTTTATGTGTCGTTGGTTCATTTGCGATACATCAAAATTTTGTTGACGTTGTTATTATGTTGATCTTCGGAGTCATTGGCTGGCTGTCGCGCAAGTTCGGCCTGAACAATGCAGCTATAGTTTTAGCCTTGATACTCGGCCCGATAGGTGAGAAAGGTTTAAGGCGGTCGCTCTTGCTTAGTGGAGGAGATCCAAGAATTTTATTCTCGACTCCGGTCTGCTGGGTATTAATAGCGCTTTGCATTTTGGGAATTCTTTCGCCGGTCTTAATGGATCGCATGACGGCCAAGGCTGAAAAAGATTCAGAGTAAAAATTTTTTCAGATATGATAAAATATAAAACAACAAAAAAGAGGAGAAGCGAAGGAAGTTAGCTGAACTCCTCGAAAAATTTAGATCGTAGTTGACGATCCCACCAGCATTAGTCGGCTAATCTGTCCCATAAAAGGAACAGCAATTTAGCCAACCAATATAGAGCAGCGATCAAGTGATGAACCTTGGACAGTAGATCACGTCGCTGCTTTTTGCTGGTGTGGCGTTTGCGGCTTTTCTTCTTAGTAGCCATTTTTCGCTTTCACCGCCTTCTGCAGGGCGGATCCCCGTCAAGTGATGAGGCCCTGCTCCTCGTCTGGGGCTCCCTCTGAAATGATTATAACAAATTTTTTTCTAAAGAAAGTACCTTCCTATTATCTCAAAGACTCAACTGAATCGGCGTTATGTTCATTGCAAGGCCGGACACTTCGTCAAGCTCAAGAATGACTCCGTTGAAGGCCGCGCCTTCCTCACTGGCTTCAAACTTACAGGGGAGTCCCGTTAAAAATTTTTGCATAACAGACTCATACTTCACGCCTAAAATTCCTTCGTGTCCTCCCGTCATGCCAACGTCACATATAAACGCCGTGCCGTGATGTAAAATTCTTGCGTCCGCCGTCTGGACATGAGTATGAGTCCCAAGAACGGCGCTGACTTTTCCATCAAGATAATACGCAAGGGCTTGCTTCTCTGAAGTCGCTTCGGCGTGAAAGTCTACAAGGATCGGGAGATTTTCGCCGCACTGTTCTTTCAGCTCGTCAATCAAACTATCAGCGCATGAGAACGGCGAGTCAATCGGCGGCAAAAAAACTTGTCCTTCAAGATTAAGAATTCCTAATTTTTTTCCTTTGCGTTCGATTATTCCATGCCCGCGCCCCGGACATGACGGAGCGTAATTCGCCGGACGGAAGACTCTTGTTTCAGAGTCTAGCGTCGAAAAGAAAGCAGGCTTATCCCAAATATGATTGCCCGAAGTCATAGCGTCAACGCCAAGCGCTATAAACTCATCAAAAATTTTATCGGTCATGCCTTTTCCATGCGCGGCATTCTCGCAATTAACAATTACAAAATCAAAGCCGCCGTATTTCTTTTTTAAAACCGGAAGAGCAGCGGCCAAAGTTGCGCGGCCTGTGTTCCAAGCCACGTCACCTGAAAAAAGAACTTTCATTTTAAAACTTAAATTTTTATTTCCTTTTCTGCTTTTATTATTTTGCGAACTCTGTAGCTTTAGTTTCGCGTGAAACATTAATTTTTATTTGACCGGGGTATTTTAATTCTCCTTCGACCCTCTTGGCAATGTCAAAGGCCAATTTATGTACTGCACCTTCGTCAGTTGTCGAAGAGTTCAAGATGACCCGTACTTCACGCCCGGCCTGAATAGCGTAAGCAGTCGTAACACCCGGGAAAGATTTCGCGATCTCTTCAAGTTTTTCGAGGCGTTTAATATAAGCGTCAATGCTTTCACGCCTTGCTCCGGGGCGGGCGGCGCTGATTGCGTCAGCTACGGCTACGATTACTTCATAGACTGAATTAATCTCAAGATTATCATGATGAGAAGCAATGCAGCTCACTATCTCCGGACGTTCGCCGAGTCTCTTGGCAAGTTCTGCACCGATTTCAGCGTGAGGGCCTTCGATCTGGCGGTCAAGAGCCGTGCCGATGTCATGAAGCAATCCTCCGCGGCGGGCTGTCTCTTCGTCAAGGCCAAGTTCAGCGGCGATTACCCCGGCGATCTGCGCGACTTCCATACTGTGAGCCAAAACATTTTGACCGTAACTAAATCTGAATTTTAACTGGCCAAGCGTACGCATTAACTCGTTGCTCATGTTTTTGATTCCCATTTCCAAGACGGCGTTTTCACCTTCGGCGATCATTTCGTTGTCAATATCGCGGGCGGCCTTTTCGATAAGGTCTTCGATTCTTGCCGGGTGAATTCGACCGTCAACAACGAGTCTTTCCATAGCGCGGCGGGCGATTTCTCTTCGGATTGGGTCGAAGCAGCTAAGAGTTACGGCCTCGGGTGTATCGTCAATAATCAAATCGACTCCGGTAAGACTTTCAAACGTTCTGATATTTCTTCCTTCGCGGCCGATTATGCGTCCTTTCATTTCTTCTGAAGGGATAGGAACGACACTGATACTGCTTTCGCCGGCGCTTTCGACTACACAGCGCTGCATAGCTCCGAGAATAATATTACGGGCTTTCTTGTCTGCTTCACGCTGGAACTGTTCTTCGAGATCTTTGAGCTTGAGGCCAAGCAAGTGCTTTGCGTCCTGTTCAGTCTGCCGTAATAAAATTTCCTGCGCCTGTTCTTTAGTCATATCGGCGATCTCTTGAAGCCTGGCTTCTTGTTTGAGAATAGTATTTTCGAGTTCGGCGCGCCGCTTTTCGTATTCCTCGTGTTTATTTTTGAGTTCGTCTTCTTTACGTGAAACGCGGTCAAGTTTTTTGTCGAGGTTCTCTTCTTTTTGTTCGAGCTTGCGTTCTGTCCTCTGGATCTCGTTGCGGCGTTCTTTAATATCTTTTTGAGCGTCCTGTCTTAACCTGTTGACTTCTTCACGAGCTTCAGAAATTTTTGCCTGCCTTGCGCGTTCGGATTTTTCTTCGGCTTCTTTGAGCATGTTGTCGATCTTGTTTTTAACGCTGTTGATTTTGGAATTATCCCACGCCTTCAAAGCTACGCAAGCAATCACTACGCCGAGTACGAAAGCTAGTAGCGCGTAAAAAAATTGCATAATGATTCTTTGTTCCTTTCTGTTTGAATTTAAAAATGAGTGTCCTGAAAACTGAACATGAAAAAAATTTATATGCCCTCAAAAGAGAAAGGGAGATGAAATTATTACATGCTTGAAATAAAATTTATCAGACGTTAGAATTCTACATTTTTAAATCGCGTTTAACAAGTCAAGACTCTATTTTGTTACAAAAAAGCCTCCCCCTTTTAAGAAGCTTTGAGAAGCAACCCCCCTGTCAGCAAGCTGACATCCCCCCTTACACAGGGGGGACAAGGTGTAGAAAGAATAGAGAGTGTTGAAATACTCCTCGCGCCCCCTTTGAAGGGGGAGAGGGCCACGAAGTGGCGAGGGGGGGGGTTATTATAATTTAAGGCACCTCCCTTTAGACAGGGAAGGCAAGGCGTAAAAAATTTTATTTCAGGGGCTTGGCCGTGATCTTTTGCCAGAGTGAAATATATTGCTCGTGAAGGAACGAAGGATAATCCCTTTCAAACGAAGGGCGCTCCCATTTAAAAGTATCTTTTCTTGAGGCAAGAAATTTTTTTAAGGCCGGCGGCGTGTCGTCGTCAAAGACCGTAATTATTCCTGCCGCGCGTTTGCTTTCAATAAATTCTCCGAGGCTTGATAAATAATTTCCTTTCTTCCATTCGTCAAGCTCTTGGGGAAGAGTCTCAAGCTTACAGCCCGCAGCCTGTAATAATATTCCGCATGAGCCGCCCATGTTGCAAATCGTAACGCTCTTCAAAACCTGTCCAACTAAAACAGAACCCGAAAGCCGCGCCTGAAATTCTGCAAGCCTTCTTTGATAATACGGGTAATTCGGAGCGTCCCATTCTGAAAGCGCCGTCAAGACTCTCTGCGCTACAAACGGAATCACCGAAGGATCTAAAAGCAAATTGATCGAAACAGGAAAGGGAGAATATAAATAATGAATCTGAAATTTATTTTTCTCGTTGGCCTTAATTCCGGAGGAGGCGGCCTCTTGTTCATCAAGAGCTATTATCTTTGAACCGGCCGGAAGGTCTTTTAAAATTTTTCCGCGCTCATTCATGATTAAATCGCCGTTAGAGTTCCAGATCTTAACAGGAATAACATTCACTTCAACGCCGCCAATAAATGACGCAAGCAAAGCAAGCCACGGATGAGTAACGGCTATTTCAAGCTTCTGATTTTCCTGCTGTGCTTTGACATCTTGCGCTCCCCGGGCCGGGACGCTTGCAAAATAAAAAAAGAAACCGGCGACTAAAAAAATCGCCGTGAATTTTTTAAAACTAGTCGCCAAATTTTTCCCTCAAGTCTTTGAGAATTAAATAAGCGACTTTGGCTTCAGCACCTTTTCTCGTAGTGTCGCTCTCAATATGTTCAAAGCCGCTCAAGTATAAACGAACTTTAAAAACCGGAGCATGTGAAGGGCCTGTTACTGACATTAATTCATATTTCGGCAAAGGCATTCCGCGGGCCTGAAGCCAGATTTGAAGCTGCGACTTTGCGTCATGAGTTATAGCTTGTTCTTCTGCCGTGTTCATAAATAATTTCTTTATGACTCGATCAGCCGAAGAGACCCCGCCGTCAAGACAAACTGCACCTAAAATAGCCTCGACTGCATCGGCACAGATTGAGCGCGGAAGTTCTCCTGATTTCATTGAGTGTCCATGAAGCAATAAATAATTTATATTTAAAAGCTCTGATTTTTCGTAAAGAGCTTCAGCGTTCACGAGTTCAGCGCGCATTCGTGTTAGATCTCCTTCTGTAGCTTCAGGATACATTCTATATAATGCGCGGGCTACAACAAAGCTTAAAATCGAATCGCCAAGAAATTCAAGTCTTTCATTATTATTAAGCAAGCCCTGTTCGCTTGCGTATGACGAATGACACAGGGCATCTTCTAAAAAAACTCTGTCGTTAAAAGTGTAGCCTAGAGTCTCTTCAAGAACTTTTAATTGCTTTTCATCAAGAACGGCCCTATCTCTTCGGGGGCCGTATTCTTCGTCAAAGTTTTGCATATCTTTCAAAGGCCAATACGCCGTTATGACCGCCGAAGCCGAAGCTGTTGACTAAAAGGCGGTCGACCTTACGGTCAACTCCCTTGCCTGTAGCGATGTTCAAGTCGCATTCGGGATCAGGAGTCTCGTAGTTCAGTGTCGGGTGAATATAATTTTCTTCGATTGCCTGCAGCGAAGCAATGACTTCAAGCCCTCCGGCCGCACCTAAGCAGTGACCGATCATGCTCTTGGTAGAAGTTACGGTGATATTTTTTGCGTCAGGGCCGAAGACGTGATTAATCATTCCGGCTTCCATTTTGTCATTAAGACCTGTAGAAGTTCCGTGAGCGTTAATATAATCAACTTGATTCTTATTCCAGCCGGCCATTTTCATAGCGTGTTCAGTTGCGAACGCTGCGGCCTTAGCTTCGGGGTCTGGCGCGGTGATATGTCCGGCGTCACATGAAGTCCCGTATCCCGTGAACTCGGCGTAAATATGAGCGCCTCTTGCCAATGCGTGTTCAAGTTCTTCAAGAACAACAAGCCCCGCTCCTTCGCCCATAACAAAACCGTCACGGTCTTTATCAAAGGGCCTGCTGGCTTTCTCAGGCTCGTCGTTGCGCGTTGACAAAGCTTTCATTGAAGCAAAGCCCGCAATGCTGATAGCGCGTAAAGCTGCTTCAGCTCCCCCGGCGATTATGACATCAGCGTCATCACGGACGATAGCATGATAGGCTTCGCCCATGCTGTGAAGTGAAGTAGCGCAGGCCGTAACGACACAGAGATTAGGCCCTTTAGCTCCCAAGACTATAGCAACGTAAGCCGAACTCATGTTGCTGATCATCATAGGGATAAAGTAAGGACTGACTCTCTTTGAACCTTTTTCGAGCATGATTCCGAAATTAGTAAACGAAGTTTCTATTCCGCCTTGGCCTGTTCCGACATATACGCCGAGTCTGTATGGATCAATGCTGGAAAGATCAAGCCCTGAGTCTTCGACAGCAAGTTTAGCCGCCGCGACTGCAAACTGAATTACTCTGTCTGATCTCTTAGCTTCTTTGCCGGGCATGTAAGCGGACGGGTCAAAGTCTTTTATCTCTGCTCCGAAACGTACAGGACAGTCGCCCAAGTCAAAAGTCGTAATGCTGCTGATGCCGTTCTTGCCTTCGTGAAGGGCTTTCCAGTAAGCTTCTTTTCCGATTGCAATCGGACTGACCGGGCCAAGACCTGTAACGACAACTCGTCTTTTCTTTTCGCTCAAAATTTTTTCAACTCCTTTAATAAATATAAAAATTAGGAGTCAGGAATCTGGAATCGTCCTAACTCCTAACTCCTAAAAAAATTTTTTCCTTAGTCGTCTACGCCGATTTTCTCAAGCGTGTAGCGTAAAGCCTCACCGACTGAGGTAAGCTTCTCCGCGTCTTCGTCAGGAATTTCGATACCGAAAGTATCTTCAAGTCCCATGATAAGCTCGACTATATCTAAAGAGTCCGCGCCGAGATCTTCGACAAAGCTTTTGTCTTCAGTGACCTGATCTTTTTCAACACCAAGCCCTTCAGCAACGATAGTCTTTAATTTTTCTATAACTTCATCTCTTGTCATGTAAATTCACCTCCTTTAAGCAATGCTTTTCTTTACTTTTCATTTTACATTGTACATTCTAAATTGTACATTGTTTAAAGCATAGTCATTCCGCCGTCGACTGCCAAGACCTGTCCGGTTATATATGAGCTTGCTTCGCTTGCTAAAAACGCGGCGGCCTTTGCAACGTCTTCGGGCTTTCCGATTGCGTGAAGGGGAATAGAATTTAAAATTCCCTCTTTAACTTCCGGCGATAATTTTTCGGTCATATCGGTTTCAATAAAGCCCGGGGCGATTGCGTTCGCCGTGACTCCCCGCGCTGCATACTCACGGGCTACGGATTTCGTGAAAGCTATTATACCGGCTTTTGACGCGGCATAATTAGCTTGGCCTATATTGCCTGTAAGACCAACGACAGAAGCGATATTAATTATCCGCCCGAATTTTGATTTAGTCATATCGCGAAGGGCGCATTTCGTGCAATAGAACGCGGCATTTAAATTCGTGTTAATAACGTCCTGCCATTCTTCGGGCTTCATTCTTAATAAAAGATTATCGCGAGTGATCCCGGCGTTATTAATTAAAACGCTTACGGGCTGACTCATTTTTTCTTTTACTTCTTTGAAGAGAGTCACGACTTGATCATAATCGCTGACGTTAGCTTTAAAAATTTCAGCTTGAACTCCGAGCGCTTTAATTTCTTCGCAGAGTTCTTTGGCCGGTGCTTCGCTGCTGTTGAAATTTATAGCAACGTCAAAATTATTTTTAGCAAGCTCAAGGGCGATAGCTCTTCCGATTCCTTTAGCTGCTCCTGTTACAAGTGCTAACATTTAATTTAATTCCTCACGAATCCTTTCTAATTTTTCGGGCGTTGCGCCTGAAAAGATATTCAAGCCTTTCTTGCAGCGTTTGATTAACCCTGCAAGGACTTCCCCTGCTCCGATCTCAAAAAAAGTTTCTACGTTTAAATTATCCGTCATGTAATTAACGCTCTGCTGCCATAGGACGGGGCTGAAAGTTTGAGCGTAAAGGGCGGCGCGGATTTCTTCGGGAGTTTTTACGGGTGCCGCGCTCCTGTTAGCGATAATATCATATTTTGCCGGAGACCATGAAATTTTTTCAAACTCTTCTTTTAATTTTTCAGCGGCGGGCTTCATGAACTTGCTGTGAAAAGGAGCGCTCACGTTTAACTTGACGGCTTTTTTAGCGCCGTATTCTTTAGCGTTTGCGATTGCCTTGTCTATGAATTCGCTTTTACCTGAAATAACGACTTGTCCGGGGGAATTGAAATTAGCGGGCTGAATTTCTCCGTTGGGGGCGAGATTGTCGCAAAGATTTTTGACGGCTTCTTCGTCCGGGCCAAGAAGGGCGGCCATAGCTCCTTCGCCTTCGGGTACGGCTTCCTGCATGAAGACTCCGCGTTTATTGACGAGCCTCACTGCGTCGCTGAAAGAAATCACATTCGCCGCAACAAGCGCTGTATATTCGCCGAGGCTATGCCCTGCACAGCATACGGGATTTAAATTTGCTCCCATTGAGTCCGTTAAGACTCTCAAGGCTGCTATGCTCACGGTCATGATAGCGGGTTGAGAATTTTTCGTGAGGGTTAAATCACTTTCAGGGCCTTCAAAAATTAATCTAGTCAAATGAAAATTCAGAGAGTCATCTGCTTCTTCAAATACGGCTTTAGCTTCGGGGAACGCGTCAAAAATTTCCTTGCCCATTCCGATTTTCTGCGAGCCTTGGCCGGGAAAACATAATGCGTATTTTTTTTCGCTCATAATTTTTAATCACCTGCTTTTTCATAAAAATATTTTGTTAGTCTATCCACCTTGCCTCCCTTGTGTAAGGGGAGGTGCCCCAAAGGGCGGAGGGGTTGTAGTTTTAAAAAATTTTTTAGTAATAACCCCCTCGCCGCAAGCGGCCCTCTCCCCCTTAACAGGGGGCGCTAGGATTTCTGCTACACAAAGCCTCCCCTTGGGGAGGTGGCTGAACGAAGTGAAGCCGGAGGGGGTTTATAGAAAATAAACTGTGCTTGCTATATATTTTACTGAATCCTGTTCAAAATTTTTTCTGCTTCGGCGAACATATTTTGAATTATCACTTTCGCCGGGAGAATCTCATTGACCATAGCGGCGCTTTGTCCGGCCATTAGAGATCCCCATTCAGTATCGCCATTGATAACGGCGGCGCGTAATTTTCCTGTGCCAAGAGCTTCGATTTCGGACGCTGGAGCGCGATCGGCTTCGAGCTTTTCAAATTCTGCTGTCAATTTATTTCTAAGACATCTAACGGGGTGACCGAGGGTCTGTCCTGTTATTGCGGTGCTTCTGTCTTTGGCATCAAGTACGGCCTTTTTATAATTCGCGTGTACTGTGCATTCTTCACAGCAAATAAATCTCGTTCCAACCTGAACGCCTTCAGCACCAAGAGCGAACGCTGCGACTACTCCCCGTCCGTCAACGACTCCTCCGGCGGTTATGACGGGAATATTTACGGCTTGGGCTATCTGAGGAGTCAATACCATTGTAGTTAATTCTCCGATGTGACCGCCCGCTTCCATTCCCTCGGCGACTACAGCGTCAGCTCCCTGCTTTTCGACCCGCTTGGCCTGAGCTACGCTAGCAACAACGGGAATAACGATAGTTCCGGCGGGTTTGAGCTTCTCCAAAAATTTTCCGGGGCTTCCTGCTCCTGTCGTAACGACTGGAACTTTTTGCTTCAATGCAATATCTAAAGCACTTTCAGCCGTTGGTGACATTAACATGATATTCAAGCCGAAGGGGAGGCCGGGGGCGATTAATTTTTTAGCTTTGATAATTTCCTGCTCAAGAATTTCGGGGGGAGTTGCGGCCGCGGCGATTATTCCGAGTCCTCCGGCGTTGCTTACGGCGGCGGCGAGTTCGGCGTTAGCTACCCAAGCCATTCCGCCCTGTACCAACGGATATTTTGTGCCGAGTAATTTGCAAATTCTATTGTCTTCTTTTAACAACATTTTTTTATTCACCTCTTCAAAATTTTTTGAAAGCCTTAAAACCGTTTCTATAATTCTCTGCTTATTAACTCGTTGCCGTTCTCTAAAATAAAATTTCTTGCTACAGATACGGCGCTTACGATAGCCGGAGCCTTTGAACGTCCATGAGCTTTAATTACAGCGCCGTTGACTCCGAGCAGAGCCGAGCCTCCGTACTGTTCGTAATTAAATCTTGCCCATAATTTTTTTACGACCGGAGCAAGCAATAACATTCCGGCCTTGGCCATGAAAGATTTTTTGACTTCTTGGGTCAATAAAGTTTTCAAGCAGCCCATGATTCCTTCGCCTAGTTTGAGGGCTATATTTCCGTTGAAGCCGTCGCAGACAATTACATCGGCTTTGCCCCATACAATATCATTGCCTTCGATATAGCCTTTGAAGTTGAGGCTTTCTTTTTTTTCTATAAGTTCGCGTGCGCCTAAGACGGTATCATCGCCTTTAATTTCTTCAGTGCCGTTGGACAATAATTTTATTTCGGGCGAAGCAACGCCCAAAACTTTATGAGAATAAATACTTCCCATCAAGGCGAACTGTAAAAGATTTTCGGGCTTGCAGCGTACAGTAGCTCCTACGTCAAGCATAAAAGAAATTTTATCGACCGACGGAATAGGAACACCGAGGGCGGGTCTGTCGATACCGGGCAAGCGTCCCACGACCAAGACTCCTCCGGCGACGATAGCGCCTGTACTTCCTGCGCTAACACAGCCTTGAGCGTCGCCGCGCCTTACCATTTCCATAGCGACTCTAAGGCTTGAATTCTTTTTTTTGCGAATTGCGTTAGCCGGGTGTTCGTCTGGGTCAATGACTTCGGAGGCGTGTTCGATATGGATTCTTGGATTATTTATGTTACAGGCTTTAATTTTTTCGCTGTCGCCTGTCAAGATTATCTCGATGTCGTTATATTTCTCACAAGCTTTGACTGCTCCGGCGCAAATTTCTCTAGGGGCGTTGTCGCCTCCCATAGCGTCGAGGGCAATAGTAATTTTTCTCTCGTTCAAAACTTCCCACCTGCTTTCAAAAAATTTTTCTTCATTCAATAACTTGAACAATGAATCGTCCGACGAAGATTTCTTTGTCGCCGACTCTAGTTCTAACGCTCACGATTTTTTTTCCGTCATGAGTCACGCCGACCTTAGCGCGGGCGATCAGAATATCTCCCACGTGAGCGTGGCCTTTATATTCACCGCGCATTGAGTCAATAATAACTTTAGCGGCGTTAATAGCGGCGACTGCGATTGAGCCGGCTTGAGCGTAGACGTAATTGTCGCTGACGATATCAGTAAACCTGAAGGCCATATCTTTAGCAGTTTTTAAGATGGACAGGGCCCACTTGTCCGGTTCTAGTTCGAGTAGTTCTCCGATGACTTCGCCGGGGCTTAGAGATTGTAATTTGCTTACGGCTGTTTGTGCCATTGAGCGGATACGTTCGCGAAGTTCAGGCACTCCCATTAACGCGCGGTCAAGCCGAACGGTACTGACGCTGACGTTTAGGCTTGCGGCCAATTCGTTGTCAGTGATCATAGGGTTCAAAGCGAGTATCTTTGAGATTCGTTCGTGTCTTGATTTTCTGTTGACCCTTTCGGGTAGTTTGGCGGTTTGATTTTTTAGCACCTGATACTAATACCTCATAGCAATTAAAAATTTTGCAAAGTATATTTGCCTGATCTTTTTTCGTCAAGTTTTAATTGCCTTAGACGTTTAAAAATTTTTTCTGTCACGTTTATGTCACGCGTGACATATGCGTGACATTTTTTATTAAGATACAACCCCTCCGGCCTCCCTTGGGTTGTCCACCTCCCCTTTCAGGGGCGGCAAGGTGTAGACAGAATAGAAGGACTCCTTGCGCCCCCTGTTAAGGGGGAGAGGGCCACGAAGTGGCGAGGGGGTTATTTCTCCAAGAGAGCTGACGAGTTCAAAATGAAAAGCTAATTGCTATAATAATTTAAAAATTCAACGGGGAGAAAAATATTTTTCATGTACAAAAATTTTTTCAAAAGATTTCTTGATATATTTCTTAGCGCATTGGCTCTGATAGTCTTGGCCGTGCCTATGCTGATAGTCGCCGCAATAATAAAACATGAGGACAGCGGCAACGTTTTCTTTAAACAAAAACGCATAGGCATTCATAAAAAATTTTTTTATATATACAAATTCCGTTCTATGAAAAGCTCTACGCCTCACGATGTGCCTACACATATGCTTGAAAATCCTGAGCGATATATCCTGAAATGCGGACGCTGGATAAGAAAATATTCCATTGACGAGCTGCCTCAAATAATAAATATTCTCAAGGGCGATATGTCCATCGTAGGCCCAAGACCCGCCCTCTGGAATCAAGATGACCTCATAGCCGAACGCGATAAGTACGGCGCTAATGATATTCGCCCCGGGCTGACCGGCTGGGCGCAGATTAACGGCCGCGATGAACTAGCTATCCCCGTCAAGGCTAAACTGGACGGCGAATACGTCAAGCGCGTGTCTTTTATTTTTGATTGTATTTGTATTTTGAGAACGGTGACAAGCGTATTTAAACATGAAGGCTTTATCGAAGGCGCTGAAAAATCATAGCGATATTGTGATAAAATAGGGGCAACGTTGAGGGGAGTTGCTCCCTATTAACTTACAGAAAAAATATCCGGGTTAGCCCACTAGTCTATCCCACAGCAATAACGCTGTAAGAATGAAACTAATAAGCCAATAGAGGGCAGTGAAGAAGTTCTTAACTTGGCGGATAAGTTTTCTTCCTGTCCTCTTCCGGTTCTTGAGCTTTCTTTTTTTCAAAGTCATCACCAGCTTCCTACAGGGTGGACTACCCGCGCGAGGTGTTCCCTGTCCTCACCTCCGGCCCCTCGTGAAATTCATTATAACAAACTTAGGACAACACCTTTCGTATCATTCTCTATAAAGCGCTGGGACTTCTTACACTGGAAACAGTGAAGTCAGTTGTACTTCTCATTCCTTTTGCCCTGCTGGGACTGTTTACAGGTATGAAGTGCTGCGGGCATATGAATAAGAATCATGTCCGCAAGATTACCACCGTTTTATTGATCCTGTCGGGCATTTCTTTGGTTCTAAAAAACCTGTAACGGCTGGAGGTGAAAGCGTGACAGAACAGGCTTTGTACTTTGAATACGGGGAAACTGAAACAGAATATCTGAAATCTAAAGACCCACGCCTTGCGGAAGTAATAAACAGGCTGGGACATATTGAAAGAGTCGCTGACAATGACCTGTTCACATCTGTCATTCATCATATCGTTGGGCAGCAGATTTCAGCAAAAGCCCAGCTAACCGTCTGGCGGCGTATGAACGATTCTCTGGATGGAGTGACTCCTGTCGGGATCTGTAAAGTATCAGTCCAAAAGCTGCAATCCTTTGGCATGACATTTCGAAAAGCAGAATATATCAAAGACTTTGCGCAGAAGGTGTTGGACGGCGAGTTTGACCTTGACGCTGTTGAACATATGACAGATGAGGAAGCGATTGCGACGCTCTCTTCTCTAAAGGGCATTGGCGTTTGGACGGCAGAAATGATCCTGCTGTTCTGCCTACGAAGGCCGGACATTCTTAGCTTTGATGATCTTGCAATTCGTCGGGGAATGGCAATCGTGTATC
>JAFSSV010000086.1 GCA_017450825.1 Synergistaceae bacterium | reverse complement strand
GCTTCACTTCGTTCAGCACCTCCCCAAGGGGAGGCTTTGTTAGTAATACCCTAAAGCCCCCCTTTTAAGGGGAGAGGGCCGCTTGCGGCGGGGGGATTCCTTACTCAAAAATCGCTTGCGGCTCTTACTCAAAAACCGCTTGCGGTGGTGGAGGTTTTTAATAAAAAAAATTTTTAAAAAACAACCCCTCCGGCCTTTCAGGCCAACTTTTTTTATTAACAACCCCCTCCGCTTCACTTCGTTCAGCACCTCCCCAAGGGAGGCTGTGTTAGTAATACCCTAAAGCCCCCCTTTTAAGGGGAGAGGGCCGCTTGCGGCGGGGGGGGGTATTAATAAAAAAAATTTTTGAAAAACAACCCCTCCGGCCTTTCAGGCCACCTCCCCTTTCAGGGGCGGCAATAGTATAAAAAAACTCCCTCCACCGTCATAACGATGAAGGGAGCGCGAAAAAATTTTTTTTATAAATTATTTCTTGAGATATTTATCAAAGAAATCGACCATGATTTTCATGACAGGCTCTTGTACCCAATAAGCCCCGCCGTGTTCAGCATTGGTTACGACATAGCGTTCAGCTTCAACACCCTTGGCCTTCAAAGCCTGGAATAATAAATCAGTCTGTCCCGGTGATACGAGCGTATCTTTTGTCCCGTGCATTAAAAGCATTGGCACAGACTTCTCACTTACATAAGTAATCGGGCTTGCATATGCGGCCTCCTTAGGGTGAGCAAGAATTCCGCCGTCCTTGCCTCCGAAGGTCGGAGTCCCTAACGCCCAAAGAGCTTCAGTAGCTCCAGCCGAGGCGTGACCTTTCTGATTCTCTTCGTCGTAATCCATGCCGATATTAGTTAAGTCCGAAATTCCGAAAATATCAGCCGCGCATAAAACGTCACTGGAATAATCAAGAAAATCTCCCTTATCAAATTCCTTCATGCCGTTGGTGACTCCGACAAAAGCTGAAAGATAACCGCCCGCACTGTTGCCGAGAACACCGACTCTGTTTACGTCAATGTTATACATGTCAGCATGAGCGCGAAGCCATCGAATAGCGGTCTTGCAGTCTTCAAGAGGCAGCGGGAACTTTGAAAGCGGCGCATAACGATATTCAATGCTGGCGACAACGTAACCGGCTTCAGCAAGTCTCATTCTCTGCTGGATCCAGTTGTTCTTCGGGGACATTATAAAGCCACCGCCCGTAATGAAAACTATCAAAGGCATTGGCTCTTTTCCGGCCGGGACAAGAATATCCATGTGAAGCGCGTAAAGCTGCGACCCACGCCAGAAACCTTGAGCGAACGGAATGTTCTCATAGAGATTAATAGCGTTCGCGGTCGGCTCGATGTTGATAACTTTGCTTTCAAACTTCTTGGCCTCTTCAGCAAATGACAATGACGCGAATAACACAACGAGCATTAAAGCTAACAAAAACTTACGCATGAAAAATTACCTCCAGTAAAAAAATTTTTATTGCCAGCAGGACAGCACAGCCTCGAAAATTGCTTCAACTGTCGCCCGCTTTGCAATCGTTATAAATTTAAAGCCCAAGCCGCGAGCTTCCTTCGCTGTCTGTTCACCAATGCAGACGGCCTTAACGTCACGCATATAATCAACGCTTTCAGCAAAGCCCCTAACGGTTGAGGCGCTTGTAAAAATTATTGTGTCTATGAATTTTGGAATGTGAGCTAATTTTACAAAATCAATTTGATAAATACAAATCTCATCACAGGGAATTTTATTTTTCTCAAAGACTTCTGAAATTTCCGGCGAGCCGTTCAACGCCCGAAGCATTAGAATCTTCCCCGGAGATTTTTTTACGAGTCCTTCGGCAAGATTTTTCCCGTCAAAAATTTCAGGAACGTAATCAACCCTCAAGCCCCTCGCCCTTAATGCAGAGGCCGTAGCCTGTCCTATAGCCGCAATCTTAGCGAGTCCGATCTCACGAACGTCACGGCCTTCGTCACTTAAAAGCTCAAAAAATTTTTCTACTCCTGTTACGCTCGTGAAGCCTATGAAATCATAGCCGGAAAGATTTTTATTTTTCAGAGCGCCGGAAATTTTTTTTGTCTTTATCGTCGGCATTAAGATAACTTCTGCTCCGTTATCGCGTAATTTTTCAGCAAGGGTTTCCCCTCGTCCCTTCGGCCTCGTAATTAAAATTCTTTTATTGTCAAGCGGAAGAGTCTTTCGCCAGTTTAAATTTAATTCGCTTACCTTGCCTGTAATAATTATTGCGGGAGGAGAAATTTTTTTTGCCGAGCTTGATAGATTTTCAAGCCGAGTCCTTATGACCTGCTGGCGGCTCGTAGTGCCTTGGGAAATTATCGCGCAAGGAGTATCGGGACTCAATGAGCTTAATAATTTTTTCTCTAACTCTTCGGCATGAGCGACTCCCATTAAAAAAATCTGTGAAGCGCTTTGAAAATCCGGGAGCAAATTATTTTTGTCATGCGCTGTAAAAATATTTACGCCCGCGCAGAAATTTCTATGAGTCACGGGAATTCCGGCCCAAGCCGGGACAGCAAGCGCCGAACTCACGCCGGGGACAATTTCAAATTCTAAACCGGCTTTGATTATAGCTTCGGCTTCTTCGCCGCCACGTCCGAAGAGAAAGGGATCGCCGCCCTTGAGTCTTGCGACAGTTTTTCCGGCCCTTGCAAAATTTATTAAAAGCTCGTTAATTTTTTCCTGTGAAAGATTATGAGCGCCCAAAGATTTTCCAGCGTCGATACGTTCAGCCGAGTCCGGTATCAAGGCAAGGACTCCTTCTCCGACTAAACGATCATAAATTACTACTTCAGATTTTTTTAAAACCTCAAGCCCTCTTAACGTCAACAAGCCCGAGTCGCCCGGGCCAGCTCCGATTAAATAAATCATTTCAAAATTATCTCCGCTAAATTTTTTCCTGTTATAGAAGCTTGATTCTTATCGCCGGACGAAGAGCCTTGAAAAAATTTTCCGGTTTTCTCGTCAACGTAGAGTCCCTTCAAGTTCAGAATATCGCCCTCAAGAAAAGCGTACGCCCCGACAGGAACGTTACACCCCGCGCCTAAAGCTTGGGCGAAGCTTCGTTCGGCCAACGCACAGAATTTTGAGTCTTCGTCGTTCACGCAGTCAAGATAAAAATAATTTTCGTCTGCTCTTCCCTGACAGGCTAAAATTCCTTGGCCGGGAGCCGGGAGAATTTCATTTAAGTTAAAGATCTTTGAGATTCTTTTTTCGAGTCCGAGTCTTTTCAGTCCGGCAACAGCTAAGACAAGCGCGCCGATCTCATGAGCTTCTAATTTTTTTAAGCGCGTGTTGATATTCCCTCGGACGGGAAGAATTTTTTTATCCGGGAATAATCTTTCAAGCTGAAGCCTTCGCCGCAAAGATGACGAGCCTATTGATTCAAAATTCTTTATGCTTACTAACGCGTCGCGGGGGTCTTCACGTCTTGAATAAGCCACGAGGGGCAAAGCCTGATTAATTTTCGCCGGCAAGTCTTTGAGGCTGTGAACGGCGAAATCAATTTCATGACTAAGCAAAGCCTGTTCAAGTTCCAGAGTGAACAAGCCTTTAATTCCTGCCGGGTCGGACGAGAAGGGCGCGAGATTTTTATCGCCTGAAGTCGTGATCTTTACGATAGAGATTTTAAAATCGGGCCAAGCGCGTGAGATAGCGTCGACTATAATTTGAGTCTGTGCCAACGCAAGAGGGCTTGCCCTTGTGCCGATTTTGATTTCCATAAAAAATTTTTTGCCTCCCTGTTATACTTTTGAAAAATCATAAAAAAAATTTTTCTTTCAATCGGAGATGAATATTACCATGCCCGAAGAACTTGATTCCGTTACGGCGCGGCTTGTAACTGAACTGGCCGAGGAAATGCTGCCGGCGCTGTCGAACGAAATTACAAAGACTCTTAATAATAGAATTCATGTAGAAGATTTTATAAACGCAATAGACAAAACTAACATGATCTCCCAAGACCTCCGCAATCAAATTGAACGCGCAATCAAGAGCAGCATAGACGAAGGACGGGCGAGCAGAAATTTAATCGTACAGCTTTTAAAAAATTCAGCTTCAGAAATTTCACAGCTAAGAAAAATTCTTGACGGGCTTCCCGAAAATCTTAACGAGACTCTTAAAAAAATTCCTGACGAAAATAACAGTCCGGAAATTTTGAACGAGCTTGCGAAAATTTCTGAGCTTCTTAATGAATTAATACAGGGCATACAAAATTTCAGCCAAGTTTATGCGGCCGACCATACGCGCAAGACAGGAGGCGATTCTGATTCAGATTCTATTCTTGAGTCGCAGGCTCTTAACGAGAATAACAATCTCTTGAATAATTTAATAAATAATTCTTTGCCGGGGCTTGAAGGACTTGTGAAGGCTCACGAGAAAGCACAGAGTCACGAGCTTAAAGAATTTTCAAAAGAGATAGCGTCCCTTCATGATCAAAATTATCTTGCGCTTGTCCACGAGATCAAGAGCGCTGTAATTCAAGAGCAGGAGAAAAACGCTGAAGAGATCCGTGAGGCTTTGCTTGAAAGCATTGAGGCTCGTTACAAAAAAATTTCTTTGTTTTTAAAAATCACGGCTGGAATATCGGCGGCGGCGTTGATACTTTCAGCGATAAATATCTTTATGTGAATAATAAGGGCTTAGGAGGTGGGCTTTTATTCCCTTTACACTCTTGCCTCCCCTGAAAGGGGAGGTGGCCGAACGAAGTGAGGTCGGAGGGGTTAATTATCAAATAAAGGGGAGGTGGCCTG
>JAFSSV010000085.1 GCA_017450825.1 Synergistaceae bacterium | reverse complement strand
GTAAGATTCTCTTTAGGCAAAAAAATTAGAGGCAAGCAGCACGCTATAAACGTAGCCGCCTCCCAGCCCTTCCCCGAAGAAAAAATCAAAGCATGGGAAGACTCCGGCTTACTCAAGAAGGCCCGCGAAGATCTCGGAATAAAATAAAAAATGAAAAGCAAAATGTTACGGCCGCTCGTAGATATTTTTATGACGGTCTTGTTATTGCTCTCAATGTCGTATGAATTAATCGGCCCGGCCTTTGCGGTGTTCTCTGAAAAAGTTTTGGGCTTCAGCTTCGATGGTTATGAGCTTGGCCCGATCTTTCATGAGATTGTCGGAGGCTTGTTAGTAATAATTTTTTTCTGGCACTTATGGTTAAATCGTTGGTGGCTGAAAAATCTTTTCAAAGGGAAGTACAACGCTTCGAGATTTTTTTTGACGCTTGTAAATTTTTTAATTATCGCTGATGTTTTTATTTTATTAGTCAGCGGAATTTTTATGTCGCGTATAATTTCTCTTCCGTTTGAAGAAGGAATGGATTATGCGCGGGCGGGTCATGTTGTTGTGTCATATTGGGGATATATTTTCATGAGCTTTCACGCCGGAATGAACTGGAATATTTTTAGCGCAATGATGTTTTCCCGGCGGCCGAAAAAAAATTCTGTCATGCCTCACGTTATAGCTGTAGCTTTAATGCTGTGGGGAGTGTCAGCGTTCCAGAGGCGGAGTATCGCGGAATATTTATTCATGAATTCGCAGTTTGTCTTTTTTGATTTTGAAGAGCCGATAATATTTTTCCTGCTGGATTATCTTGCAATTTTTATTTTGTTTGCCTGTGCCGGAAATTATTTTATGAAGGCCTTGAGGAGTTTTGAACGTGCTTAACTGGACAGGAATAATAATCGGTGTCGTGTCGTTTTTGATAATTGGGATCTTTCACCCTATAGTAGTTAAATCTGAATATTATTTTGGCGAAAAGATCTGGCCTTTATTTTTTGTTTTAGGATTAATAGCCTGCGCGGGGTCGTTAATGATTCATGAGCCGATTTGTTCGGGGATTCTTGGAATTTTGAGCTGCGTTTTATTTTGGTGCATTCGAGAACTAAAAGAGCAGACCGAACGAGTCCGTAAAGGTTGGTTTCCTAAAAATCCCAAGAGAAAATATTAAAAGTGTTGTATAATTAAAATGCCGCCTGACGAGAAAGGCGGACGTTTGGGGCATAAGCTGCCGAAGATCCGGGAGAGGTCTTTTCAGCCTAAGCCTTAACGACCAAGAAGATAACGAATAAGCTTAAGCAACATTTCAACCACTGTAGCGTACGCGCCAGCAACGGCGACATAATGCGACAAGTCTATCATGAGGTCAAATAGTTTCATCATCTCCACTCCACCTCCTTTCCTTACGGTCAGAAGGGAAATGCTTCCCAGAGCATTCCCTTACTGACTCGGGAATGTCTCGTCAAAAATCATTCTATCATAAAAAATTTTTCCCAATCTTTTTTAATACAACCCCTCCGGTTTGTTTTGCTTACCACCTCCCCTTACTCTCTAACTATAACCCCTCCGACCTCCCTTTGGAGCCTTCGGCGTGCTTCGCGACCGGCCACCTCCCCTTTCAGGGGCGACAAGGTGTAAAGGAAATAAAAGATGTCGAAGAAATCTCTTGCGCCCCCTGTGAAGGGGGGGAGGGCCACGAAGTGGCGAGGGGGTTATAGTTTTCTAAGTGTGCTTAGTATAAAAGCACCTTAAAAGTAATAAACCCCTCCGCCTTCGCTTCACTCAGGCACCTCCCCTTCCAGGGGAGGCAAGGGAGTAAATGAAATAGCGAAGGTAAGAAGGACTCTCTCGTCCCCCCTGCGTAAGGGGGGATGTCAGCTTGCTGACAGGGGGGTTGCTTTTCAACAAGAGGGCCAGCTTGCTGGCGAGGGGGTTATTTTAAAAAGAAGGGGGAAGGCCGGACAAAAAACCGCTTGCGGTGGTGTGGGGCGCTTTCAAACAACAGTGCCACGGCGGCGAGGGGGTTATCTCAAAAAATTTTTCCCTAATTTAAGGCAATGTATAATTTACAGCGTAAAATATCTTTCAAAAATTTTAAATTGATTCTTAATGAGGGGGAATGAGTGTCAATGGGAATGACCATGACTCAAAAAATTCTTGCAGCTCACGCAGGCATGAACGAAGTACACGCCGGGCAATTAATTCAAGCCAAGCTTGATTTAACCCTCGGCAATGATATTACCGCTCCTGTTGCCATTAACGAGTTCGAGGCCGCCGGCTTCGATAAGATCTTTGATAAAAAAAAGGTCGTCTTCGTTATGGATCACTTCACACCCAATAAAGATATTAAATCCGCTACGCAGTGCAAACAGTGCCGGGTCTTTGCAAAAAGATTCGGGCTTGAAAATTTTTTTGACGTTGGAACAATGGGAATTGAACATGCCCTCTTGCCCGAAAAAGGACTCGTAGCTCCCGGCGAAGCTGTAATCGGAGCAGACTCTCACACCTGTACTTACGGAGCTTTAAACGCTTTCTCAACCGGCGTAGGTTCGACAGATCTCGGCGCGGCTATGTCTGTCGGCTACACGTGGTTCAAAGTTCCTGCCGCAATAAAAATTAATCTCACGGGCAAGAAAAAAGATTTTGTTTCCGGCAAGGACGTAATTTTATTTTTAATCGGCAAGATCGGAGTCGACGGCGCGTTATATAAATCTCTTGAGTTCTCAGGCGAGGGCCTTAAAGAATTAACAATGGCTGACCGCTTGACGATTGCTAACATGGCAATCGAAGCCGGAGCCAAGAACGGAATCTTCCCGGTTGACGAGATAACCCGCGAATTTCTTGAAGGCCGCGTCACTCGTGACTGGAAAGCTTACGAACCTGATCCAGACGCTGAATATGAACAAGTTATCAATCTTGATTTAAATGAAATCGACTGCACTGTTTCTTGGCCTCACCTTCCGGAAAACGCAAAGCCCGCGACCGAAGGCCGTGAAATTAAAATTGATCAGATTGTAATTGGCTCATGCACCAACGGACGCATTGACGATTTAAAAGCCGCCGCGGATATTTTAAAAGGAAGACACTTGGCCGAAGGTGTACGGGGAATTATTATCCCGGCGACTCAAAGTGTTTACCGTGAAGCAATGAAGCGCGGTTATTTTGATATTTTTCTTGACGCGGGCTGCATAATTTCTACGCCTACATGCGGGCCTTGCCTTGGAGGTCATATGGGAGTCTTGGCCAAGGGTGAACGCTGTGTGTCGACAACTAACAGAAATTTTGTCGGGCGCATGGGTCATACTGAAAGCGAAATTTATTTAGCGTCGCCTGCTGTTGCGGCTGCGTCTGGAATTGCCGGACACATTGCACACCCTAAGGAGGTTTTATAAATGTCAGCTCATAAATACGGCGATCATGTTGATACAGATGTCATTATCCCGGCGCGTTATCTTGCGAGTCAGGACGAGAAGGAATTAGCTTCGCATTGCATGGAAGATATAGACAAAGATTTTGTAAAGAAAGTCAAGCCCGGCGATATTATGGTCGCGGGATTTAATTTCGGCTGCGGTTCTTCGCGTGAACATGCTCCGGTTGCTATTAAGGCCTCCGGAATTTCCTGTGTGATTGCGAAAAGTTTTGCGCGTATCTTTTACCGTAACGCGATTAATATCGGGCTTGCTATTCTTGAATGCCCCGAAGCCGCCGAAGATATTTCCGACGGTGACGAGGTCAGCGTGAACTTTGACACGGGCGTTATAACTAACGTCACTAAAAATAAAACTTACAAGGCCGAGCCTTTCCCTGAGTTTATAAAAAAAATGATTGACGAGGGCGGTTTGATTGCCTCACTTAAAAATAAAAAAGGAGCGTAAGAATTTTTCATGAAAGCGATTTTCATTAACGGTTCGCCCCGTAAGACCTGGAACACTCACAAATTACTTGAAAGCGCAATGAAGGGCGCGGCGGACTCCGGAGCAGAAACAGAATTAATTAATCTTTATGATTTAAATTTCCGAGGCTGTGTGAGCTGCTTTGCCTGCAAGCTGAAGAATTCCAAGACTAACGGACTCTGCGCTGTTCGTGACGATTTAAGGCCGGTGCTTGAGAAGGCTTTGAATTCAGATGTAATTGTCATGGGTACGCCGATTTATTTCAGTTATCCGACTGGAATTCTTCGTGAGTTCGTTGAGCGTTTATTATTTCCTGTCATGACCTACAGCAATGACGAGAACGGCAACAGGATTCGAGCTATTGATAAAAAGTTTTACACGGCTACGATCTGGACAATGAACTGTCCGGAAAGCCTTGCGCCTAAACTTAATTACCCGCTTATAATTGAGACTCATTCGAAGGCGATCGGAATGGTCATGGGTTACACGGAAGATCTTTGCGTGTATAACACTTTGCAGTTTACGGACTATTCGCGTTACGAAGCCAACATGTTTGACGGTGACGCTAAGGCAAGACATCAGGCCGAACATTTCCCGAAGGATTTGCAGGCGGCTTATGACCTTGGCAAGCGTCTTGTAGCTAAGGCGAAAGGAGAATAAAAAAATTCATGTCGAAAAAAAATGTAGCTGTCATTCCCGGTGACGGAATAGGCCCTGAAGTTATCGGGGCGACTCTGGAAGTTCTGGAGAAGGTTGCGCCCGGTCGGTTTGATTTTCATGAAGTCGCTATGGGCGGCAATGCTATTGATAAATACGGTGAGCCTCTTCCTGATTTCCGCTTGAAGACTTGCCAAGAAGCTGACGCGACTCTTTTAGGAGCTGTGGGCGGGCCTAAGTGGGACAATCAGCCGCCTGAGAATCGTCCCGAACGAGGACTCTTAAGAGTAAGAAGCGGGCTTGAAGTCTTTGCGAATATCAGGCCGGCAAAAATTTTCGCGCCTCTTGCTTCGGCTTGTCCGTTAAGAAAAGATATAGCAGAGAAGGGAATAGATTTTATTATCGTTCGTGAGCTTACGGGCGGAATTTATTTCGGCAAGCATGAGGCATTCAAGACTCCTTCGGGAGAACGGGCCGCCCGTGACGTTATGGAATACACTGAACACGAAATAAGGCGTATTGCTCACGTAGCTTTTAAAATGGCAATGGGCCGCCGCAAGCTTGTTACGTCTATAGACAAGGCGAATATCTTGACCGTTTCGCGTTTATGGCGTGAAGTTGTTGAGGACGTAGCCAAGGAATATCCAGAAGTAAAATTGAATCACTTGTACGTTGACAACGCGTCCATGCAATTAATTCGCGTTCCCTCGGAGTTTGACGTTATAGTCACTGAAAATACTTTCGGGGATATTCTTTCGGACGAGGCGAGCCAGATTGTAGGATCAATCGGAATGATCCCAAGTGCTTCGCTTGGAGATAACAACCGGGGACTCTACGAGCCTATTCACGGATCCGCGCCTGATATTGCCGGACAGGACAAAGCTAACCCGATCGGAACGATTTTGGCCGGAGCAATGATGCTGCGTTACAGTTTTGAAATGAACAAAGAAGCTGACGCTATAGAAAATGCAGTTGACGAAGTTTTGAAGGCCGGGCTTAGGACTGGAGATATTTATACCGAGGGCACTAAGTTAATCACGGGTTCGCAAATGAAAGCAGAGATTATTTCAAGATTATAAAAATTCTTTTTGCCTCCGTTGAGAAAAGATTTTTTTATTTCAAAGGAGGCTTTTTATTTTTTAATAATTTTTAAAAATATCGTGGTGCCCGATATCAATAAGAAGAACAATAGCATCTCCTTCATAGTACCAGATGACTCGAATATCCATATTAACGCTGAACTCAAAAAGATCTTCGGTTCCTTGAATACGTTTCACACGTAGCGAAGGGTGCCAGGGATTTTTTACAAAGAGTTCTAATTTTTGTTTAAATAGATTCTTTTCTTGCGCAGAAAGTTTTTTGTAATGTTTCTGGAATCTATTTGAATATGTAATTTTTAGCATTAACTTTCCTCAAGATGTTCAAAAAGAGAATCGAGATTATCAAAGACGGGTTGCTTTCCGTTCTTAATATTTTCTTTAAGCGTCGCAATCTCGGCTTGTAGTTCATTTAAATAAGCCTTGGGGTATACTGCAATCGGCATAATGCGAATAGTCCCGTTATCTTCGCTAATGTCTAACTTATCGCCTTCCTTGAGGCCGAGGCTGGAAATTATGTTGCTCGGAATTGTTACTTGTGACTGTGGCTTTAATACGGCTAACATTTTTTATATACCTTCTTTTAAAAGAATTTAAATCTTGTAAAAAATATCACCAGCTGAATTTCAAGTCAATTTGCTATAAACGCGCTGAAAAAAATAAGTATATATCTGAATTGTGAAGTTAAGAATTCTGTTATAAAATTTACGCCGCAATATCCAGGAGGCTATAAAGAATGAGCGATTGTATTTTTTGTAAGATAGCAAGCGGTGAGATACCGACAGATTTTGTATACAGCGATGATAATATCGTAGCGTTTCGTGATCTGAATCCTCAAGCACCTGTTCATGTTCTTATCATTCCGCGAAAACATTACGCCTCCGCCGCCGTTGTGGACGATGAAAAAGTCTTTAGCGATTTAATGAGCGGAGCCGTAAAAGTTGCCCGCGCTCTTGGCCTTGAAGATAAAGGCTATAGAATGGTAATCAATACAGGTGAAGAGGGTGGACAAACGGTCCTCCATCTGCATTTACATTTATTGGCAGGTCGTAATCTCGGCTGGCCTCCCGGCTAACTGAGTAAACCCGAACGAATCCGAAGGGAGGGATTTGAACATGACGACAGTAACCCGTAAGGACGGAGAGTCTCTTGAGGATACCCTCAGACGATTCAAACGTGAAGTAGCGAGAGTTGGAACGCTCCGAGAAGCGCGACGACGTGAACATTACGAGAAGCCCAGCGACGCTAAAAAAATCAAGCGCGCTGAAGCTGCCCGCAAACGTAAAAGTATGCGGCACAGGAATGGAATCTAAGAAATCCATCTCGGGAGCTTTTTAGCTCCCGTTTTTATTTTTTTAATTTTTCTTTAGGAAAGGAGAAAAATTTTTCTCATGTCATTAACTCAAGATATTACCCACGATTTAACCCAAGCAATGAAAGAACGAACCGAGCCCAAGCTTTCGACTCTTAGAATGCTCAAGGCCGAACTTCAAAAATTACAGGCTGACAAAGGCAAGGCCGCCGTAATTTCAGATGACGATGTTTACACGGTCATTCGCCGTCTTATAAAACAGCGCAAGGACGCCGCAGAGCAATACGCCGCCGGTGGAGCCAATGACCGGGCCGAGTCTGAACTTGCCGAAATAAAAATCCTTGAGCCTTATCTGCCCAAGCAGTTAAGCGATGAAGAACTTGACGCAATGATCAAAGAGGCTGCCGCTGAAATCAACGCCGCCTCGCCCAAAGATATGGGAAAATTAATGAAAGCCGTTATGAGCAAAGCTAAAGGCTTGGCTGACGGAAATCATGTTAAAGAAAAAGTCAGCGCATTCTTGAACTAAAAATAATTCCGCAGCTAAAACAACTGGAAGGAAGGTTCGGAGCCGGAGGTCTTTCGATCCCCGGCTTGTGTGTGTATTACTGGAAGGTTTTACGAAAAGATATTGTTTAGTGGGTACAATATATATCTGAATTGCATGGACAGGAATTCTACACTTTGATTTTAAATCTGTCAAATCTTTGATTTATTTCTAAGTAAAAAACAGGAGGAAAAATTTTCATGAAGTCCTTTACTTTGAACAACGGGCTTGAACTTCCGGCGATAGGTTTTGGAACTTACAAGACCAGCGCCGAAATAATTTTCCGGGCGATTGCTGCGGGCTATAAATATTTTGACACGGCTTCTTTTTACGGGACGGAGTCTTGCATAGCTCAAGCTATTGAACAAAGCGGCGAGCCTCGTGAAAAATTTTTAATAGCTTCTAAGCTCTGGAAGACTCAAATGGGTTATGAGAATGTCAAGCTTGCCTTTGAGGAGACTCTTGAAAATTTGAAGACTCATTATCTTGACGTTTATATGATTCATTGGCCGCGTCCCGATCTGGATAACTTGGACTGGAAGGCGCTTGATCTTGAAACGTGGCGTGCAATGGAAGAAATTTATTTTGCCGGGAAAGTTCGCGCACTTGGCTTCAGTAATTTTTTGCCGTATCACGCTGAAAACATCATAAAAAATTCCCGTGTAATGCCGGCGGTTGCGCAGCTTGAATTTCATCCGGGGCACACGCAGACTTTTGCATTAAATTATTTCCGTGAGAAAAAAATTTTGCTGCAAGCATGGAGTCCGATTGCCCGCGGGCGAGTCGTTGAAGATGTCTTGGTAAAAGAGTTAGCCGAAAAATATCGCGTAAGCCCTTCAAAAATTTGTCTGCGTTTCTGTCTTCAGGAAGGTGTAATGCCGTTGCCCAAGGCTTCGAATTTTGAAAGAATGCGTGAGAATTTAAACTGCTTTGATTTTGAACTTGAGCCGGAAGATTTATCGCGCTTGGAAAATATGCCGCCTGTTGGTTGGGGAGGCGAGCATCCTGACCGCGTTAGGATTTAAAAATTTTTCTCATTGTATAATTTGCTTATCCAGTCGAAAATTTTTATAAAGAAAGGAGGCGCGAGTTATGCCCGAAGAATATGTACGCAGAGAAGTTTTTGAATCAGAAATCCGCCGGACAGACGAAAAGATCGACAACGCTGTCGCCCGTATGGAAGCAAAAGTTGATGCTTACACGGCGCGAGTCGAAGGGGC
>JAFSSV010000010.1 GCA_017450825.1 Synergistaceae bacterium | reverse complement strand
TTTCAGGGGAGGCAAGGGCGTAAAAAAAATTCCCCCTGTGCAGGGGGAAAAATTATTTTTTATTTCAAAAATTCCGAAGCGATCTTTACGAAAATCGCTGAACCCTTCCAGAAAACGTCCTCGTCAACATTAAAGACTGAACAATGATGCGGATAGTCCGTCTTCTTTTCAGGATTAGCTGAACTCAAGAACATGAAAGCTCCCGGCTTCTGGCCAAGATAGAAAGCGAAATCTTCGCCGCCCATGTTCGGAGCTTTAACGCGGGTGATTACGTGCTCTTCGCCTAAAACCTCTTTAGCGCATTTCCCGGCAAACTCGGCCATTTCTTTATCATTGACAACGGGAGGCGCTCCCCAGTCCATGAAGAATTCTGCCGTACCGCCGAAGGCTTGCGCTGAATGCAGCGCGACTTCTTCGATTCTTTTCGCCATTTTCTGTCTGTTCTCTTCGGTGAAGGCGCGTGTAGTTCCCTCGATTAAAACAGTTCCGGGAATAACATTGTACTGCGCTCCACCTTGAATCTTTCCGATTGTAATTACGACCGGCTCATTGGCGTTAAATTCTCTTGCTACGATTCCTTCAAGGCCAAGAACAACATGAGCGGCAATATTAATCGGATCGACTCCTTTTTCAGGCGTAGAACCATGACAGCCTTCGCCTTTAACCGTAATGACAAAGCGGTCGAACGAAGCCATTACAGGCCCGGGACATACTATGAAAGTTCCAGCCGGGATAGTCCTGTCTAAGATCGTTCCGATATGAGTCCCGAAGACAGCGGTTACTCCGTCCATTGCGTTATTCTTCAGCATGACCGGAGCGCCCTTTGCAAGTTCTTCACCGGTCTGGAAGATCAAACGGACTTCGCCTTTCAAACTTTCTTTGTTCTCGTTGAGAATCTTCGCGGCCCCAAGCAGCATTGAAGTATGAGCGTCATGCCCGCAGGCGTGCATTTTACCTTCGTGAGTAGAGCTGTAGTCCACGCCGGTTTCTTCTGTTATGGGGAGCGCGTCCATATCAGCGCGCAAGGCGATAACTTTGCCGGGCTTGCCTTTGTTAATGTAGCCGACGATTCCGGAATCGCCTTCGTTAAGTTTATACTCAATCCCGTACTCTTTGAGCTTGTCTGTGACATATTTTTGAGTCTCAGGAAGCTCAAGGCCAAGCTCCGGGATTTTATGAAGATCTCGTCTCATACTGACGAGTTCATTCTGAATTTCTTTGCATTTCTCGTACATGATAAGACTCCTTTTTTGCGTTACGCGTCCTTTTTATAGAACAAGCGGGCGATTCCAACCGTACCGAAGACAGACAGCACTATGATAAGCCAAGCCTGAATACCTATGTAACTCTGCATGACCTTACAAATTAACGGTATGCCAAGACCGAAAATCGCAAGCTTGGGCTGCTTTAAAGCGAAATTCCCGAACGTAGCTCCGAAGATAGCGGCCGAAGCATAAGTCTGTAATCCCGTCTTAATCATTACAGGAAGCACAGCAACAATAGCCGTACCTATGAAAGCAGCAAGAGTCGTAGCTATCAAATTCGTTACGATTGAACCGCAGATAGCCATTGTCGAAACTACTTCGGCTTGAATCGTTCCGGGCTGGCTGTCCGTAACGTCAAGAGCAAGCGCTGCACAGGGCACGCGCATGTTTCCTATATTTCCAGAGAGGAAGCTCAAGTAAGTTCCCGACATTCCAAGCGAAGCATAATAAGAGAGCGGCTCAACGATATAGAACGCTCCGAAGCTTATAACAGTAAGAAGCCAAGCGGAGAAGACAAGGGAAATATCAGGCCAGCAATCATAAGTCACACAAAGATAAATGACAGGAATAAAAGCCGTCGCCGCCGCCAAAAGATTCGTAGGCGTACCGATTTTTATGCAAGACTTTTTCCAAGCCTCCATGTTTTGTTTCTCGTTCATAGTCAAGACCTCCTCTCAAAGTTTAGACGATTGCGTCATGAATGATACCGGCCAAGATGCCAATAATCATTGCGATGCCAAGCGAATATTCAGCAAGGCGCGGATGCTTAGGAACAACAAATTTCCCTAGTAACATCATGCCGATAGCTCCGCCTAAGACGGCACTTGTTACACCCATGTTAATCTTCGGGCCCTTGACGATCATTGAGTTAGCATTAAGATAACCGAAGATACCAATCGAACAGGCCGCCGACATCACACCGAGCCATTTAATATCGCCGCCGGAAACTTTAGCGCGGAGATCTTCAAGCAGCGGTGTGAAAAGTCCTGTCGAAACAAGCCAGCCCGCTCCGTTCAAGGCCATTGCAAACCAAGAGACGGCAAGAATGGTAAGCGTATACCCTTCGCCGCCGAACGTCACCCCGGCCGCCGTAGCTCCGTTCGTAGCTGCTGCAAGTTCCGTAGCTGCTGCTCCGATTATTGAAAGACGAAGCCAGCTCATAGGACTTCCGATCGCGGCCATAAGCCCCACCATTACGATAAATACACCAAGTGCAGGGCCTATCGCGGTAATTAAACCGATTCTGAACGCCTTTTTGGGTATGGCAGGATCAAGCGAGACTGAAGCTGAAGTCCTTCGAGCCAGACGAATGAAAAAATACGCCTGCAGTGCCGCTATCAAAACCGTAATGCCGCACAGCAGCCATATCATAGGTTGGTTAGAAATCTGTAGATAATCCATGAATAAGTCCTCCTTCGTGGTTAAATTATTGGGAAACTTGTTTTGTATTGTAATTTTATCATTAAGATATTTCTTTTGACAAATTTTTAAAAAAAATTTTGTCACGCGTGACATGTGCGTGACAAAAAAATTTTACAGCCGGCCCGAATGCTAATTTCTTTCAATCCACGCATTTCAATCCACGCAAAAACGGTAAACGGCTCTTCCACTCCTGCGAAAAACTCCAACGAAATAAATCACTTAGAGAAATAAAAATACCGGAAAAAATAAATATCGCTCGGTATAGTAAAAGCACTTGAAAATAACCCCCTCGCCAGCAAGCTGGCCCTCTTTTAACAAACCCCCACCACCGCAAGCGGTTCCCCTCCCCCGAGGGAGGCTAGGATTTCTGCTACACAAAGCCTCCCCTTGGGGAGGTGGTGAACGAAGTGAACCGGAGGGG
>JAFSSV010000084.1 GCA_017450825.1 Synergistaceae bacterium | reverse complement strand
TGGTGAGCGAAGCGAACCGGAGGGGTTATGGCTAAAAAAAATTTTTTGAGGATAACCCCCCTGTCAGCAAGCTGACATCCCCCCTTTCAGGGGGGACGAGGGGGATTCTTCGACATTTTCTATTTTTCTACACCTTGCCTCCCCTGCAAGGGGAGGTGGTGAGCGAAGCGAACCGGAGGGGTTGTGTTAGAAGAAAGGGTGGAAGGTGGCTAAAGGAGGAAGGAGGTCGGAGGGGTTATGGCTAATAAATTTTAGAAAAGCAACGTCTTGGGATATAATAAACTGAAAAAGGAGTTGTTATCATGATTTTTTATAAGGAGGGACTTGTTGACCGCGCAAGAGAACTCCGCCGCAACATGACACCCCAAGAACGGCGCTTGTGGTACAGTTTCCTTAAAGACTACCCGTCAGCAAAATTTTATCGCCAACGCTCTATAGGAAGTTATATAGCAGATTTCTATTGCTCAAAATTCAAATTAGTAATTGAAATTGACGGAGCTCAACACAGCACAGCAGAAGCAATCGAATATGATAGAGAACGCACAGAATATTTCCAGTCTCTAGGAATTAAAGTCTTTAGATTCAAAAATTACGAGATTAATACAAATTTTAAAAACGTCTGCGAAAAAATTAAAACCCTTACCACCAATTAACATAATCCCCCAATCCCTTATTAATAAAATCCCTCTGGCCTTAGCTTTACTCTTGCGCCCCCTGTTAAGGGGACCCAGGCCAAGCTTGCTGACGAGGGGGTTATAGCTCTTTAAGAAAGAACGTCATACGGCCGGCGCTCTTTCTCGTTTATGAGGAATGACAGGGGTTAAGTTACTGACTTTTAGCCCAAATTCCTTAATAACCTGTTCCGTCTTTTCGTCAAAATAGCGAATAAAGTCTTCATCGTTTAAATCTTTGACTTGTTCCCAGATTTTTGCTCGAGTAACATCAAGCCAATCTTCAAAGCTTGAATAGCCGTCAAAGGGTTTCGGTTGTTTTGTCATCGTTCAATACCTCCTTAGCAGTAGCAATGTAAATGCCTCCATAGCCTTCTTCGTTATTAATGATTGTCGTTCCGTGTTTCGTTTTGTTACGATTAATATGTTGAAAATTATAGGATACTATACAAGCAATTTCGTAAACAGAAGCTGTAGCAACGTGTAAACTGTCCAAATGCTGCGAGGCTGGAATAATGCCGCGCTCAATATATAACTTACTCATGCGGCGGGCTTCTAAATTAGTTTTAAGTAAGATAACATTATCACTGTTCGCAAGCTCCAGCATTTTTGTTCGTTTAGGTTCAGGGGCTTGTCTCAATTCGTCAATTACATATTTAGACGTGTAAGCCACGAATTCTCCGGCCCGTATTGCCTCAAAAAGTTTAACGACGTCCTCGTGCCCGTCCCTGTCCTCATCAAAGTAATAATTAAAAACTGTTGTCTCTAAATATAAAGTAAGCTTTTCGATTTCAATCACTTCTTAGAAGATAATAACAAAATTTTAACACGTCCCCCTAAAGGCCGCTTGAATATTTTATAATCTCTTAGCTTAAAAAATTTTTAACAGGAGGAAAAAAATTTTGCGTTTATTTATGCTTATGCCGCTCTTCGTGTGGCTGTACGAAATAGTAAGCTTGATAAGGCCGCTGAAAATTTCTGCATGGTATAAATTTATTTTTGCCCTTATATTAATGGTAGGAATATCACGGGAATTTTTATACAGACGAACGGCCAGAGGCTTCGACGTTTACGAACTGCCTTACCCGGCACTGCTGGCAATGTCTTTAATTTTTAATTTTCTGGTAATAACTTTCTTTATATTATTAATGAAAGACGCTTGTTTTATAGTCTGGAAAATTTTTTCGCGCGCTCCGTTCCCCGGACATTGCGCCTCGCTGTTCGTGTTCAGCGTTTCACTTTGCGCAACACTCTACGGAACTTATGAAGGACTCAGAGTCCCCGGCGTTAATTCTCATGAAGTTGTTATTGAAAATCTTGGAAAGGAATTCGACGGCTTGAAGGTCGCTATGCTCGTTGACATTCACGCGGACGCTTTGACAAACCGCGAGGCCGTTCAAAAAATCGTCAACAAAACAAATTCACTCGGCCCGGATTTAATTTTAATGCCCGGCGACTTTGTGGACGGTCAAGTAATTTCACGCTTTAAAGACTTGGAACCCTTAAAAGATTTAAAAGCTCCGTTAGGAGTCTTCGGCTCAACGGGCAACCACGAATATTATTATGACTTGAAAGGCTGGCTTAACGCTCTTGAAAATGATTTCGGAGTCAAAATGCTTGAGAACGAACACGTAATTTTAAAATCCGGCGACGCTGAACTAATTATCGCCGGAGTCCCCGATATGACCGGAGGACAAATGGGAATCTCCGCCGCGCCCGATATCGAACAAGCCCTGAAAGATATTCCGGAAGGCTCGCCCGTTATCTTAATGGATCATAGACCGAACGGAGCGCCCCGCAACGCAAAATATAACGTAGCGCTTCAAATTTCAGGACACACTCACGGCGGACAAATTCCCGGAATCTTTCAGATAGCTAAAAAAATGAACGGCGGATTCGTTCGAGGCTGGTATCAGGTCGAGAACATGAAGTTATACGTAAGCCCCGGCACTTCCCAATGGAACGGCTTTCCCGTGAGAATTTTCGACCCGTCGGAAATTACGCTCTTCATTCTAAGATCGCCGGAATAAAAAATCTCTTTGCTTTCTACACCTTGCCTCCCCTTTACAATTAAAAGGGGGGTTAGGGTATTGCTAATAAAGCCCTCCCACAGCTGCAAGCTGATTTCTCTTTTAAAGACAACTCCCCCAACCGCAAGCTGTGTTCTTATTTAAAGGATAACCCCCCTGTCAGCAAGCTGACATCCCCCCTTTCAGGGGGAACGAGGGGATTCTTCGACATTTTCTCTATTTTTTCTACACCTTGCCTCCCCTGTAAGGGGAGGTGGCCGACCGAAGGGAGGTCGGAGGGGGTTGTGTTTTCAAAAAAAAAATTTTTTAGGGATAACCCCCACCACCGCAAGCGGTTTTTTGTCCGGCCCTCCCCCGAGGGAGGCTCAATTTCTTTCAATATAAAGCCCTAGGGTAGTGCTACACATAGCCCCTTATAGTCCCCGGATTAGTATATGTCACTAACGCGACTGTCCCCGGCACTGAACGGACATATTTCCTTTCTGTGTAGTCAACGGGGACAGAACCCGCTCCCTTCCCAGAAGAATGCGCCGCCGCCAATCCGGCCGCAAATTCTAAAATTTCCCGCTTCCCGCCTTCAAGTTCCTCACGCCTTGCACCTTTGATAATTACATGAGCGCCCGGCATCTCGTGAGCATGAAGCCAAATATCTTCAGGACGGGCAAGCTTGAAAGTTACATGCCTGTTCCCCCTCGCTGAAAGCCCTACCAAAATATTTATCCCGTCCTTAAAAATATTCAAATGTGGCGGAACATATGCCGCAGATTTTTTGCGCCGGTTGTGACTATTTGTAAAGGAAGAAACTTTTTTCTGTTCGGGCGCTATCCATTCATTCAAATCTTTAACGGCCTCGTTGAATTTTTCGGGATCGTCAATAGAGTCCAAGAAGGCATGCTGTTCTTTGAGTTCGTTAATAGCAGACGTAACGGCGGCCAAGTTCGCTTTGATTTCTTCGGGGTTGCCCTTGGCCTTGCGGTAACGCTTGAAATATTTTTCGGCGTTGCGTGAGGGCATTAAGTTCGGATCAAGCGCGATAGTTAATTCCTGTCCTTCCCAATCTGTTAAGATTACCTGTTCGGCCCTCTTAGGTATCTCATAAATATGAGCAAGGATAGCTTCACCCTTGCGCCTGAAAATTTCAGCTTCTTGGCATTCTTTGAGCTGCTTTAAAATTCCGTCGCGGTGACGTTCGCGTGATTTAACGGCCCGTTTTAATTTTGAGTCGATCTCGTGAAGAGTCTTCTCCCGTCCCTTGCGCAACAAAGGCATTAAGACTCCATGCCTTGAAGCCTTCAAAACGTCACGGCCAAGAGTCACGGCCTCCGGGAAAATAAAATCTAAACGAGTCAAATAATTATTTTTTGAAAGAACTTGACAGGGAACATCGCTGTTAATTCCGATTAAAGACTCAAGCCAAGAAATTCTGTCGCGTTCCTCCCAATGAGATTGAATGAGCCGGGCAAGGGGACGGCCAATGCCCTTAATATTTTGAACGTCCTCGAAGTTCAGAGGCGTATTATTTTTTAATTCGATTCCTTCAAAGGCCGGGGGCGGCGTGTAAGAATGACCGGGCAAAATAGTTCTGAAATGATTAGTATCGGGCGTAGAGTGACGCGCGGCCTCGTCGATCTTGCGCGAGTCGTCAAGCAAAATAAAATTTGAAGTCGGCTCGGTGATTTCAAGAATTAAAAAATAACTCACGCTCAAACCCGCCGAGACTCTTCGCCTTGCTTCAAGCTCTAAAATTCTGTCTTTATTGAGCTGCTTGACGGAAATAATTTCGCCGCCGTGTAAAAGCCTGCTTCGTAGCGCGTCAGAGATTGAAGCCTTAGCCGGTGAAATTTCTTTGAGGGCGTTGATCTCGTTTTGAGTTGCCGGGCAAATTCCCGCAGCTCCCGAAGTCCATGAAATTAATAACCATTGCTCCGAAGAAATTTTCAGGGCCGCCCACGCTTCGCCCCCTTCTATACGATTAACTCGCAAGGGCAAAATTTTTTGTAATGCCCCTGCGAGTCCTGTAATAAATTCTGGTCCAAAAGCCATAATAATTTTCTTTCTATCTATATATAAAAATTTTCAAGCCTCCCTTTCAAGGGGAGAAGGCCGGAGCTTTACTCCCCCAAGGGGGCGGCTTGTTATCTCATTAAACTTAGAATGCTTTGAGTCTGCATTGCGTTCGATTGAGCAAGCATAGCGGAATTTGCTTCCATTAGAATTTTTATTCTTGTGTACTCGACCATTTCTTGAGCGTAATCGGTATCGCGGATAACGCTGTTGGCTTTTATAAGCTCCTGCATTTCGTCAGTTAAATTTCCGATGTGATGTTCGAGTCTGTTTTGAGAAGCTCCGAGCTTGGCCATCTGCATTGATACTTTATCCTGTGCAAGGTCTATTATAGTGACCGAACGGGAGGCGGCCTCCTGATTCATTACGTTGACTCCGTCAAGGCCAAGGGCGTGAGATCTCATATCGCCGAGATTTAACATAACGTCTTCGCCTTCGCCTGCTCCTGTCTGAATAACAGTAGTGTTATCAGCTAAGTGAAGCATGACTCCTTCGGTATTAGCGCTTGCGAATTTAAAATTGCCTGTCGAGTCGTCCCAAGTTGTATTAACGCCCAGCATTGGCTCGAATTCAACGTCAATATTTTTATGAATGACTCCTACGAGTCTATTTCCGGTTATCTCAACTTGATCAGCTACGAGGCTTCCGGTGTGAGCGTTACGGACTGTGACGCTGTGTTTATTTTCGCTGGACTTCTGAATCGTATTCAGCGAGAAAGCGTTTAAAATATCTTCGCTCCCTGAAAGAGTGATCTCGCCTCTTGTGCCCGTCAAGGCCGAACGGATTACTAATGTTCCTTCGACAGCTTCGGCTCCGGTTGTGCCGCCGTTGACGAACGTAACGAACTTTGACGCGTCATTAACATATTTTGCTTGGCCAAGGCCGTTAGCTACAGCGTCATTTAATTTTTTTGCGGCCGAGTTCAGCGTGTCATCGGCGTATAACATAACGCGGGCTTGAGTCCCGTCGCCTTGAGTGAGCGTTATTTCTTTTGGATCAGCAAGCAAGAAATTTCCTTGAGCGTCCCAGAATTTATCTATATCACGCAAAGACGTGTCGCCTGTTGCTACCTTGCCGACATAATTACTCGTAAGGCTTGCTAAAATAGTTCCTTCGTTCTCGTTTACGTCAACGAGTCCGCCGGCTTCGGAGCTTTTAAAAAATCCCTCTGTCTTTAAAATCATTCCGCCCTCGGAAACTTGGCCGGTCTTGGAATTTATTATGAAGTTATTGAAATTAATTTCCTTGTTGCCTGTCTTGCTTCCGTCAAGAACGTAATGAACGCTTTGTCCGCCGAAGGGAGCGCCCTCCCATTTATCGGCGTATGTGCTGTCAACAACGCCCTCAAGGTCAACGCCGATTGCGTTATCGGCCGGAGTGTTGGCGCTGATATTTACAACGAACTTTGTGCCCTCGTTGACTGCTTCAAAATTATCGAGATTAACAGTGACGGAATTTTCTCCGAAGAGCTGATCTAAATTTATTCCGTTTGAGTCCTCGCTTAACATTAAACTTTCAACGCTTGCCCGCTGTGAAGTTCCCTCTTGGGTCAAGATATTGGCCGTAGCTTTTAGAGTAACTGTGCCGGTGTTAGAGTTTACGTTCTGGACTTCAAATAAAATGCTTGCGTTGTCGGTCATGCCTTCATTGATTTCAAAGCTGAAAACTTCTTCGGGGTTTGCGTCAATTCCGAACGAACCCGTAAAGATTGCTTCGCTGTCGGCTTCGGCTTGGCTTAGAGCGAGCGTATAAATTCCCGAAGGCAGATTGCCTTGAGTCTCAACGTCACGGACTCCTAAGGTCGAATTAATTTCTTTTTCAGTTACAGCGCCTTCATGTTTGACGTGAAATATATCGGACTTCTGAACTTGTCCAAGTCCTGCGGCAGTTCGTACAGAGATTTGAAAATTTCCGTCAACCGTATATTTTTGTCCGTAGTTGTCGATTGAACGCAGTCCGCCGTTGATTATAGCCTTAACGTTTTTATCGGTGCTGCTCCAGAGGACAGCGTTATCTCCGTTTAAAAGATTTTTGCGGTTAAATTGAGTTGTGTTTCCTATGCGGTCGATCTCTTGGCGAAGCTCGTTGACTTCGACTTGAATATAACTTCGGTCTTGTTGGGTTAGAGCGTCATTGGCGGATTGAATTGCAAGTTCGCGCATACGGCTTAACATTGATTGAGTTTGTTCGAGGGCACCTACGGCGGTTTGAATCATGCTGATACCGTCTTGAGAATTATTAAGGGCTTTTTCCATGCCGAAGATTCTTGAGCGCATAGTTTCACCGATTGCAAGATAGGCGGTATTATCAACATCGGCGATTTTTGTACGGAGGCCGGTTGATAATTTTTCCAGCGAACGTTTCATAGCCAGCGTATTTTTCTGCATTATCCGCTGTCCCATAATCGCTGTCATATCGTGGTTCATTATCATAGACATTTTTATTTCTCACCGTCCTTTCTAACGTTGGAAATTAGTTTGTTAGCCTCAACCCCTCCGTCCCTTTGGGGCACAACTTTAACAAATTACCCCCTCCGGCCTTGGGCCACCTCCCCTTTTTTAACTGCAACCCCTCCGGTTCGCTTTGCTCTCCACCTCCCCTTACCCAGGGGGAGGCAAGGGGCAGAGGAAATAAAAGAATCGAAAAACTCTCTCGTCCCCCCTGAAAG
>JAFSSV010000083.1 GCA_017450825.1 Synergistaceae bacterium | reverse complement strand
CTCGCCGCAAGCTAGCCCCTTGAAAAGTAACCCCCTTGTCAGCAAGCTGACATCCCCCTTTCAGGGGGGACGAGAAAGTCTTTCAACATACTCTATTCCCTTTACGCTCTTGCCTCCCCTTGGGGAGGTGGTGAGCAAAGCAAACCGGAGGGGGTATGGTTAAAAGAATAAGCGAAGGCGAAGGGAGAATTTAAATAAAAAAATTGGCCCCGAAGGGCCTGTTAAGTATTAATTCTTAATCACCAATCGCGTAGATTGTCCCGCCTTCCGCAAAATAGAAAGTGTTATCAGCATAAGCAGGGTCAGTGTGAAGTCCTTGAATGTTATAAGCGTCGCGCTGTCTTCCGTTCTTTAAGTCAAGTGAGAAGAGCTGGCCGCCTTCAGACGCTGCGATAACTTTTCCGCCCGCTATAATCGGAGTAGCAACTATGCTCCCGTTGCCTGCTTCAAAGTTCCACATGAAGTCGCCTGTCTTTTCGTTGAAGGCTACGATACGGCCGCGGCCCGTCCCAACAACTATAACACCCTCACCAACTACAGGAGAAGTCGTGATAGGATCGCCGGCGCTTGCGCTCCAGAGAGGAATAACGCTCTTTATCTGGACAGCCTGAACTGTTCCGTCCCATGAAGAATAATAAACATTACCGCCGTTCAAAGCCGGGGTGTTGATAGCTCCGCCAGCTCCGCCGCCGTTCTCGCGTTTGCCGCTCTTAGCGTTAATAATGCTGAATACGCCGTCATACTCCCCTAAGAAGACTAAACCGTCTGCATATACAGGAGCCGTTCTGAGTCCCTGATCGCCGCCTCTGTATTTCCAAGCAACTTGACCGCTTGAATTAAGGGCGTAAAGATTCCTGTCGGACATTGTGAAATACGTCATGCCTCCGCCTAAGACTGCACTGTCTTCGATACCGAAAGCTAAATTTTCATCAAGGGGCGGTGAATATTTCCAGACAAAAGAGCCGTCATTAACGTTAAGGCATATTACGTTCGCATCGGCTGTCGCAAAAACTACTTTGTCATTCTCAAACGAAGGAGTCCCTACAATACTTCCTGACGCGTTGTATCTCCAGACTTCGTGACCGTTAGCCCGGTTAAGAGCATGAAGAGTTCCTGCTGTGTCACCAAAGACCAAAAGATTTTGATGAACTGCCAAGCCGCTGGAAACCGAAGGAACTTTTGCCGTCCATCTGAAGCCGCCGAAAGCCGCAGCTTGTGCCGCAATAGCTAACACAAAAACGAATGAAAGTATAAAAATTTTTTTGGTTTTCATGAAAAAATCACCTCTTGAAGAAATTATACATGCTTTTTTATTTTTCGTGAGCGCTGTTCATTTCGCGCCAGACTGAAAGAGTCATAGGTATCGCTAAGAGAAAGGCCAGAAAGTCCGCGCAAGGCTGAGCAATCTCAACGCCGAAAAGCCCGTAAAAATTTGAAAGAATTATTATCGCCGGGATAAAAAATATTCCTGAACGTGTCGAAGCTATTATCGTAGCTCGTACTCCCTTTCCTATTGACTGTAACATCATGTTAGACATAGTAAACGTAGCGTTTAATGGAAGCGTAAGCATTTGAAATCTAAGAGCAGCACTCCCGATAAAGATAACTTCCGGATCGTCCCTGAAAAATGAAATAATTTCTCTTGAACAAAAGAGACTCACAAGCGCAAGCCCGGCCAAAAAAATCGTACCGTACTTAACGCAAAATTTATAGCCGGCTTTGACTCTTCCATGGAGGCCCGCGCCGTAGTTGAAGCTGCATACGGGTTGAAAGCCTTGGCCGAAGCCGATAAGTGCAGAGTTAGCGAAGAGCATAACGCGATTAACTACGCTCATTCCCGCGATAGCAGCATCGCCTCCGATTGTCCCGGCTGTCCAGTTCAAAATTATTACAGAGATACTCATTAAACCGTTACGAAAGAGCGAAGGCGATCCGCCGTTCACAATCTGCAATAAATAATGAGCGTTGAATTTTATATTTTTAAAATGAAGTCTGATATTAGGGCCGCGGGTTGAGCCGTAAAATAAAATGCAGAAGCTAACGATCTGGCTGAGTATCGTAGCAAGAGCCGCGCCGGAGACTCCAAGCCCTAAGACAAAAATAAAAACAGGATCAAGAAAAATATTTAAGACTGCTCCGCTTACGAGTCCTATCATTGCGTAGACAGCACTGCCTTGAAAACGAAGCTGATTATTTATTACAAGCTGTGATGTCATGAAAGGAGTCCCGATTAAAATTATTCTCATGTAATCTTGAGTATCATTGATTATTGTTTCAGTTGCTCCCAAGGCAAGCGCAAGATTTTTAATGTTCGTTATTCCGGCCAAGAAGATAAAACTTCCAAGCATGAAAGCAAGAGCGAATCCCGTCGAAGCCATTTCCTGAGCTTCTTGAATTTCTCCTGCTCCCAGTTTTCTTGATACATAATTCGCTGAACCATGACCGCAAAAAAATCCGACAGCTTGAATTACGCTCATTAAAGACAAAACGACTCCTACAGCTGCTGTCGCTTGAGTTGAAATTCTCCCGACAAAAAACGTGTCGGCCATGTTATATAAATTCGTAACCATCATGCTGATAATCGTAGGGATTGAAAGTTCAGTGATAATTTTAGGAATAGGAGTCTTGGTCATGTAATCATAGCGCGCCTCAAAAGCTGTCCTGGCCATTTAAAAATTCTTCCCGCTTTCTGAAATTTTTTTTATAGTAAACACACTTAAAGAACTATAACCCACTCGCCAGTGAGTTGTCCTTTGTTGTTGTTAGGAATCCCCCCGCCGCAAGCGGCCCTCCCCCCTTAAAAGGGGGCTTATGGTAGTGCTAATCAAGCCTCCCCTTGGGGAGGTGGCCTGAAAGGCCAGAGGGGGTTGGAGTTAAAAAAGGTGAGATGCAGATGAAATGCCGTCATGTTCAAAGGAAACGTCTTAGCTCTTTCCACGTAGGCATGATTTTATTTCCTCGTCTGTACTATATAAAATTTTCAAAACGTAAGGGACTTCATATGGGCGACCCGTTGCCCAAAAACTAAAATCTTCAAGAAAAGTTTCTGCTGTTTCCCGTAAGCCGGCGATAAGTTTTTTTTCACATTCTTCACGTGTTGGGGCATTGTCCATAGTGCAAAGTTCGCTGACATATCCAGACACAGTACCGTCATTTTCTTTTGCGTATTCAACATTGATTTCAAGATTTTTCAGCCATGATATATATTCTAAAAAAATATTTTTTCTTAATGCCGTTGTTTGCATGTCATCTCACCTCGTAAAAAATTATACAGCAGAAAAATTCAAGCGCCCGCCTCTCTAAATTAAATATTGAAAATTGTGAGAATAAAAATTAAAATGCTACTGGCTATAAAAAAATGAAAGGACTTGAATTTCAATTATGCCCAAATTAAGCGACAGAGTAGGAACTTTCACGGACTCCGTTATCAGACGAATGACAAGGATCTGCAACAAGTACGGAGCTATAAATCTTTCTCAGGGCTTTCCCGATTGGGAGCCTCCAAAAGAAATGCTGGACTCCTTGGCTAAGGCTGCTTACACTGGCCCTCATCAGTACGCTATAACCTTCGGCGCTAAAAATTTCCGCGACGCTATCTGCGCTAAACAAAGCAAAGCTATAGGGCGCGAAATAGATCCCGAAAAAGAAATCGTAATCACCTGCGGAAGCACCGAGTCAATGATGTGCGCAATGATGACAATATGCAACCCCGGCGATAAAGTTTTGGTCTTCTCTCCTTTCTACGAAAACTACGGGGCCGATGCAATTCTTTCCGGAGCTTCGCCGATTTATGTTCCGCTTGTGCCTCCGACTTATGACTACGATATAAATTTAATCGAAAACGGCTTCAAGGCCGGCGCAAAAGCTATTGTAATCTGCAACCCTTCCAACCCCTGCGGCAAAGTCTTCACAAAAGAAGAATTAACTGAAATCTGTAACTTGGCCGTCAAGTATGACGCATATGTAATTACGGACGAAGTTTATGAACACATTGTCTTCGATCCTTATAAGCACGTCCACGCCTCCGGACTCCCGGGAATGTTCGATCACGTTATAACCTGCAACTCACTTTCAAAAACTTATTCGATCACAGGCTGGCGTTTAGGGTATTTAATCGGCCCTGAAGAAGTTGTCGAAGGCGCGAGGAAAGTTCACGACTTCTTGACGGTCGGAGCTGCTGCTCCGTTACAGGAAGCCGCGGTGCAGGCGTTCTATCTTCCTGAAAGTTATTATCAGGAACTCAAAGAGAAATATACGCGCAAACGTAACAGATTCCTTGAAGCCCTTGACGAGGCCGGACTGAAGCATAATGTCCCTCAAGGTTCGTACTTCGTAATGGTAGATATTTCAAATTTCTTGGAGCTTGAACAGTTCAAAGGCTGGAGCGATCTCGAATTCTGTGAATGGGTCATCAAGAACATCGGAGTCGCCGCGGTGCCCGGCTCAAGCTTCTTCAGAGAACCGATCAATAACTTGATCAGATTCCATTTCGCCCGCTCAGACGAAGTCCTTGACGAAGTAGCTAAGAGGCTCAAGAAAATGGCAGCGCTAGTAAAATAAATTATGAGCATTTTAATTGCCATGAGCGGGGGCGTTGACAGCAGCGTCTCCGCTTATTTAATGTCGAAAAAATACAAACTCGCTAAAGGTGCAACGATGTTGTTGTTCCTTAATGAGGCTCTAGGAATTTCCTCAAAAAATCCCTGCTGCTCTCGTGAAAATATTGTTGACGCTAAGGCTGTCTGTGAAGTTTTAGGAATTGAACACGAGGTTTTGAATTTCATGAATGATTTTGAGGAGTGTGTAATAAAGAAATTCGTGAATGTCTACGAGAGCGGAGGAACTCCTAATCCCTGCATTGACTGCAATAAATTCCTAAAATTTGAAAAATTCCTCGAACACGCAAAAAATTCAAATCTCGAAAAAATTGCTACAGGACATTACGCAAAAATTGAAAATAATTCAGGAAAATATTTATTGAGAAAAGCAAAAGATTTAACAAGAGATCAAAGTTATGTTTTATATATGCTTACTCAAGAACAGTTAAAGAAAATCGAATTTCCATTGGGAGAATTTACAAAAACTGAAGTCCGAAACATGGCCGAAGAATTAAATTTCGTAAATGCTCGAAAACATGACTCACAAGATATTTGCTTTATTCCTGATGGAGATTACGGGAGTTTTATTGAGCGCTTTACCCGGAAAAAATATCAGCCGGGAAATTTTATTGACTCTTCGGGAAAAATTTTGGGAGTTCATGACGGGATTATTCATTACACGGCGGGCCAGAGGCGGGGGCTTGGAGTTGCGGCAAAGAGTCGTCTTTACGTTTCAAAGATTGATCCGGACTCTAATAACATAACTCTTGCGGCCGAAGGCGATGAAAATTTATATACTCGTTCGATAAGAGCAGATAATATAAATTTAATTGCCTTTGAAAGGCTCCCGGAAAATTTTCAAGCAAGCGTTAAGACCCGCTACAGGCAAAAAGAAATTCCGGCCGTAATAAATCAAATTAATGACAAAGAATTTTTAATAGAGTTCAAAGAGAAGCAGCGCGCTCCGGCAAAAGGTCAAGCGGCTGTGATTTATGACGGGGATTACGTGATAGGCGGCGGAACGATTCTATAAAGAGTTAGTGAATGGGGGTGCTATAATTTAAAGTGTCCGGGAAGGTGCGGACTTAAAAATTAATCGTCGGCTGAGGTGCCAGCCTCAACCAACGAAGAAAAATTAACAAAAAAGGTTATAAGCTGTTCACCGTTTTATTGAGTTTATGAGGTCGGCAATGGCCTTAATTAACAAGGCAACAGACTTAATAAATTCTGTCCAGTCTCTCATAACTCTCACCCCTTTCAAGCGGGGGAAGTTTTTTCAGCGACAATCCCCCGCTTTGATTGCCGGGGACCTTCCTGATTCATGAAATCAAAATCACGAACTGAAATTTATTCTAGCATAATCAAAACCCACCAAAAGTTTTTAACAAAATCCCCTCCGGCCTTGCTGTGTTCCTTGCGCCCCCTGTTAAGGGGGAGAGGGCCACGAAGTGGCGAGGGGGTTATTTATAAAAATTTTTTTTTAACCAACCCCCTCCGGTTCACTTCGTTCACCACCTCCCCAAGGGGAGGCTTTGGGGGAAGGGAACCGCTTGCGGCGGTGGGGGTTATAGCTTTTTAAGTGTGCTTATAAAAAAACCTCCCTGTTAAAAGGGAGGAATTTTTTTTATTGTCTTCGTGTCTTTGAGAAGAGCGCCAACGCCGCTAACATTCCAAGCGCGCTCAGGCCAAGCCCGCAGCCTCCGCCGGAACTTCCAAGGTTCGGGGTGCTAGTCTCGGACGAAGAAGGAGTGTTGCTATCCGGTGAAGCCGGGGTGTCGCCTTCTCCTGTGTCTGAAGAACTCGTCGCAGCAAGTTGAACAGGAGTCGTACTTCCTCCAACAAATTTTCCGTCTTCGCTCTGATACGTAATCGTATAAGACCCGGCAGGAATCGTCGCCTTTGTCACGCCGTCCGCAAGATATAAATCATTAACATCAAGCGTAAGCTGTCCCGCTGTCTTAATGTAAGTGACATAGGGATCTCCCTCAGCCGCTGTCGATATATAAGCCGTTAACCATACAAAGAATTTATCGCCTGTGCCGGGTATGCTGTCATCGCTGGCGGTTATGCCTATTGAAATAGCCGTCCAGCCAGCCGCAGGAACGTTCGTTGTATACGCGCTTACGTCCGTTGAGACTGTATAACTTTCAGCAGTCGGCTTGGCAGGAATATCTTCAGGTTCGGGCTTGGGCTCGGGAGCAGGTTCGGGCACAAATTCTACCGCTCCAATGTCCGGGATATTGAGTCGTACTTGGGCTACCTGATCGATTGAAATCGACTCGGAAACGTCAAAGCTTAATTTCTCGTAAATCTCAGCTGCTGTAAGTCCGGCATCAATTAATTCAGTGTCGCTGGATTCCAAAAAGAAAACCGTATGAGTTACATTACCTAGTATTACATCAGTTGAAGCACGGCCGGCCCAATCTAATTCAGAATAGCAATCATACGAAGTTATATACTGAACTGAATCGCCGCTGATTGCGTTAGAGGCAAACGCGCAGTTATAAAGAGCAATCGGAGTCCCGGTAGTGAAATAACTGTCCTTTGTGTTCCAGAAAATTGAGTTAGCAACACCGAAAGAAACGTCATCGGACTCGTCGTTAAAAATTTCAGCGCCGTAATCAGCAGAGTTATTAACGAAGGTGCAGTTAGCGATTTTAACTGTATCGTAGGTGTTGAAGTCAAGCGCTCCGCCGTGACCTGTTGCAGTGTTGTTCGTGAAAGTGCAGTTTATTATGTCGGCGCTTGCTCCTGATGCAAAGTGAATTCCGCCGCCGTGTTCAGCCGTGTTGCCTTCAAACGTACAGGAGTCTACTTTCATGTATCCAAAAACAGTTACGCAGATACCGCCGCCCCTGTTGTTTATAGTGTTGTTAGTGAAGGCGCAGTTAGTAATGTATACCGGGCCGGGCAAATATACACGCATTCCGCCGCCGTAGTTTTCGATAATCCCGTTACTATCGCTAGTGTTTTCGGTGAACGTACAATTTCTAATATCTGCTGAAGCGTTCGGTCCCACGCCTAAGGCTAACCCGGCATTTGTGCCTCCGGTTATGGTAAAGCCGTCAAGCAGAAACATTCCGCTGCTTATAGTAACACTTATTACACACTGCTCATCTCCACTAATGTACTTCAAGACGGGCGATGTATCAGAGGACGCTATGATTTTGACGGGGCGTTCGACCTCAAGTTCTGTGTCAAGGCTTATATCGTTTGTGATATAAATAGTATCGACACTTTCATTCGCTACGGCCGCGACAAGATCAGAAGAGTTTGTCACGGTGAGTTCATATGCCCAAACAGGCAGGGCGAAGAGTGAAAGAAATAAAACTGCTAAGATAAATTTCTTCATTCTAAAAAATCTCCTTCCTAAAAAAATTTTTTACGGCTTGATTATATAGCAAGCACAGTTTATTCTCTATAAAACCCCTCCGGTTCGCTTCGCTCACCACCTCCTTTTTTTAAAATCAACCCCTCCGACCTCACTTCGTAGCCTTCGGCGTGCTTCGCGACCGGCCACCTCCCCTTTTTTTAAAATCAACCCCTCCGACCTCACTTCGTTCGGCCACCTCCCCTTAGCCAGGGGAGGCAAGGGACGTAGCCGGATAGAAAGACTCTCTCGTCCCCCCTGTAAAGGGGGGATGTCAACTTGTTGACAGGGGGGTTGCGTTCAAAAGAGGGCCACGAAGTGGCGAGGGGGTTATAGTTTTTTAATTGTGCTTAGTATAAAGAAAGGACAATGTAGAAATGAAGAAAAAATTTTTTGCGCTAACAATTCTTGGCGCTATGGTATTTAGTTTGACAGCCTGCGCCAACAATTCAGCGAACGCAGCTGAAAAGACTCTGGAGGAAATGAAAGCCGAAATCAGAGCTTGGTACGGCGAGAACCAAAAAATCACTGACGGCAATTATGACAAGTCTTTGGCCGTTAAATGCGTCAACGGTACTTTCGTTGGCAAAAAGAATGAAAATGTCATAGCGTTTAAAGGAATTCCTTTTGTCGGCAAGCAGCCTGTTGGTGAATTACGCTGGAAAGCTCCGGTTGATGTTGTTCCGGACGAAGGAGTTTACGAGGCTTATTACTTTGGGAAAAGCTGTCCTCAAACCGAGCACATCAGCGAAGGAGCTTCCCTTTATGTTCAGAGTGAAGACTGCCTTTATTTGAACGTATGGAAAGCTGATGATAAGTCCGCTGAAAAGAAGCCTGTAATGGTCTGGATACATGGCGGCGGCTGGGTAACCAGCGGGACTAGCGATCCTACGTATGATTGCCACAATTTAACGAAAGAAAACCCGGACGTTATATTTGTCTCCATTACGTACAGGCTTGGATTTTTCGGCTTCTTACACCTCTCCCACCTTCCTGACGGCAAGGACTACCCGGACGCTCAGAACTTGGCTATCATGGATCAAATGATGGCGTTGAAATGGATTCATGAGAACATTGCAAACTTCGGCGGCGATCCCGATAACGTTACCATATTCGGCGAGTCGGCAGGCGGTGAAAGTGTAACGACGTTGCCGCTTGTTGAAGGCTCACATAAGTACTTCAAGAGAGTCATTGCTCAAAGCGGCTCACCGGTACTCACGAGAAGCGTAGAACAGAGCATAAGCGACACTAATGAACTAATGAATATGCTCGGCTGTAAAACCGTAGCTGATCTTCAGAAGGTTGACATAGCGAAGTTTATTAAAGCAACAGCCGCCTTCGGAATGCGCATAGGGCCGGAACGGGACGGAAAGTATTTGCCCCTAGACCCTTACGAAGCTTACGCGAACGGCGCAGCAAAGGATATTGATATTCTTCAGGGGTGCAACAAGGACGAGTTAAATTATTTTATGTTCGTAGTCGGGGGGCCAGAGCCTTTTCTTGAGATGATGGGCAAACGCTGGGAGAAGAATAGTGCCGTATTAACAGACGGGGAGAAAGCCCTTGTCGAAAGTTTCTGCAAGGACATCAAGGGAGAAAGCTACGAACCGCTTTGCCGCCTGTACGATCAAATATGGTT
>JAFSSV010000082.1 GCA_017450825.1 Synergistaceae bacterium | reverse complement strand
GGTCGAATTCATCATTCGATTTTAATCGAGCTTCTAACGGACGAAGGCGCGGGCACAATGTTTAAATAAATATTAATTAAACAAGGGGGAGGTATATTTTTCATGTTCAGCTCCGAGAGAATTTTATTTTTTGACGGCGGAATGGGGAGCATGTTACAGGCAAGGGGCTTGAAGCTTCGCGAACTTCCGGAAGTTTTAAATCTAACTAATCCGGACTTGATACGGGAAATTCATAACGAGTACAAAGCCGCCGGAGCAGACTTCATAACTTCAAATACCTTCGGCGCAAATAGATTCAAGCTTGCTAAGTCCGGGCACAGCGTTGAAGAAATCGTGACGGCCGGAGCAAAATTAGCCCGTGAAGCAGCCGGAGTTGATTCAAGAGTCGCGCTTGATATTGGCTCAACCGGGCGCGTAATGACTCCGGCCGGAGATACTTCTTTTAATGAAATCTATGACGCTGTAGCAGAAATCGTGACGGCCGGAAAAAATTTCAGCGACGTAATTTTATTAGAAACTTTTACAGATCTTTACGAGTTAAAGGCGGCAATCTTGGCCGCAAGGGAAAATTCTGATCTTCCTGTTTTTGCTACGATGACTTTTGAAGAGTCCGGGCGAACTTTTTTCGGCGCTTCTGTTGAGTCAATGACGGCGACTCTTGAAGGCTTGGGGCTTGCGGCGCTTGGCGTGAATTGTTCCTTAGGGCCGCGCCAATTATTAAAGATAGTTGAAAAGATTTGCGCGCTTTCTCATATTCCTGTAATGGTACAGCCGAACGCTGGCCTTCCCGTTATACGAGACGGAGCGACTCATTATGACGTTACGCCCGACGAGTTCGCCGAAGTTGCGGTCGAATTTGCAAAGCTTGGAGTTAATATTCTTGGCGGCTGCTGCGGAACTACGCCCGAACATATTTTAAAAATGAAAAGAGCTGTCTTGAATCATTCGGGCCAGGTTGTAAGGAGAGTCGTTCCTGATGAAACTGTAGTCTGTTCGCCTTCGAAGCTTGTGAAGTTCGGCAAGAAATTTATAGTTATCGGCGAGCGATTAAATCCTACGGGCAAGAAATTATTACAGAAGGCTTTGCGTGAAGGCAATATAAATTATTTATTAAAGGAGGCCGTCAAACAGCAGGAACAGGGCGCGGATATTTTAGACTTGAACGTGGGCCTTCCTGATATTGACGAGCCCGAAGTCTTGACGAAAGCCTTGACAGAAATTCAAGGGCTTCTTGACTTGCCTATTCAAATTGACAGCGCAGACTATAAAGCTCTTGACTCGGCCGCAAGGATTTACAACGGCAAGCCTTTATTAAATTCTGTGAACGGCAAAGATACGAGCCTTGAAAAAATTTTGCCTGTTGCTAAGAAGTACGGAGCTTGTGTGCTTGGTCTTACGCTTGACGAGCGCGGCATACCCGAAACCGCGCAAGCCCGTTTTGAAATCGCAAAGAAGATTATCGAAGCCGCCGAAGATTTTGGCATTCCACGTAGAAATATTTTAATAGACTGTTTGACTCTCACGGCAAGCGCTCAACAAAAACTAGTCCCGGAGACTCTGAAAGCTATAAAACTAGTAAAAGAAAATTTAGGAGTTTGTACTGTGCTAGGCTTGAGTAACGTATCATTCGGACTTCCCCGCCGGCCTTTAGTTAATCGAACAATGTTAATCGCGGCTATCATGAGCGGCTTGGACTCGGCAATAATAAATCCCGGCGACGTTGATTTAAAAGAAAGTTTATTCGCTTGGAATTTATTATCAGGTGACGAAGACGACATAAATAAATACATTGAGTATTGCGAAAAGAATCCTGCTGTACCTGTTCAAGCTCCCTTTCAAAATTCCAGCGCTCCTGAAAAAAATAATTCTTTGACATTAGACTCGGCGATTGTTAAGGGCTTGAAGGACGAGGCGGCGGCTTTGACCCGGGAACTTTTGAAGAGCATGAAGCCCTTGGAGATAATAGAAAAGAATATTGTTCCGGCGCTTGACTCAGTAGGCAAAGATTACGAGGCCAAGAAATTATTTTTGCCGCAGCTAATAAAATCTGCTGAAGCCGCGAAATCTTCGTTTGAAGTTTTGTCTTTCTCAATGGAAAAAACTGAAGGGCCAGTGAGTCCTTCAAGAGGGCCTGTAATTCTTGCGACTGTTTACGGAGATGTTCATGACATTGGAAAGAACATAGTCCGGACGATCTTTGAGAATTATAATTACAACGTGATAGACTTAGGGAAGGATGTTGCGCCCGAGAAAATAATCGCGGCAATTCAGAAGGACAAGGCGAAAGTTATCGGGCTTAGTGCTTTAATGACTACGACAGTCGCGAGCATGAAGGACACGATCGAAAAAGTTAAAGCTGTCTATCCTGATGTAAAAGTTATAGCGGGCGGCGCGGTATTAACTCCGGAGCTTGCCAGGTATGCCGGAGCGGATTTTTACGCGGCCGATGCAATGGAGGGCGTAAGAATTTTAGAGCAGTTCTTTAAAATCCAGAGTGCATAAATTTTAATTTGTGTTAAAATCTTATTTGTCCGGCTCAATGCGGCGGAGGTTTGTGAAATGTGTCAGGTCTGGAAGGAAGCAGCACTAAGCAAAATTCTTCGGGTGCCATTGAATACCGGGCATTTTTTATTGTCATCTTTGATTGACAGAAAAGTTCTAAGGTAATAAAATATCTTCCGTTAAAAAATTGTGGGGCTGTAGCGCAGTTGGGAGCGCGCGACATTCGCATTGTCGAGGCCGGGAGTTCGAATCTCCTCAGCTCCACCATGACACTAATTCGGCAAGACCGTAAGAATATACAAACCTCGCTGTAAGCGGGGTTTTTCTTTTATTTTTATCAAAATTAAAGTCCTTATTTTTTAAAAAAACGAGAAAAGACCGTATAAAAAACCGTATAAAAAACCGTATAAAAAAATTTTCATAAAAAATTTATACGGTCAAAAGAAAGGAGGGCATTATGCTGACCGAAACGACTGCCCGTAGCGCCGAACCGGGCCAGAAAAGTTATATGCTACGAGATGAGCAAGGCTTATATTTGCAAGTCAACCCGTCAGGCTGTAAATATTGGATTTTCAGATACTGGGAAGACAAGAAAGAACAGAGGACATAGCTCGGCACTTACCCTGAAATCTCCCTTAATGACGCACGCGAAAAAAGAAATCAACTCCGAAAAGCACGCGCAAGCGGTGAAAAAATATCTGAATTGCCCAATACACCGGAAATATTTTCGGACGTAGTGAAAGAATGGTTGAAAGTCAGAATGACAAATAAGGCCACGAATTATTTGAGGACAATTAATTTCCGGCTCCAGAAATATATATTGCCGGAATTAGGTGCTATAAAAATGGTAGAGATTAAGACACCGGATATTTTGCTGGTGTGCCGGAAAATCGAATATTCC
>JAFSSV010000081.1 GCA_017450825.1 Synergistaceae bacterium | reverse complement strand
TAATGCGTTTTGCGTTTTCTCTTGGTCTGAATAAATGAAGTGAACCGGAGGGGGTTATAGAAAATAAATTGTGTTCTCTATATATAGTGTATAATGCTTTTATTCTCTTACGTCACTACAAGACTAATTTTTCATGGACAAATTTTTAAAGGAGAGATTTTTTATGCAGATCAGTTTCACTCAAAATCCTAACCCCGGCACTATGCCTCCGGAAGATAAGCTCGGCTTCGGGTCGGTCTTCTCTGATCATATGTTCGTCATGGACTACACAGACGAAAAAAAATGGCACAACGCCAGAATAATTCCTTACGGCCCTATAGAAATTTCTCCTGCCGCCAGTGTCCTTCATTATGCTAACGAAGTCTTTGAAGGCATGAAAGCTTACCGATGGGCCGATGGTTCGCTTCATTTATTCAGACCAAGAGAAAACGCAAAACGCATTAATATCTCGGCCGAACGTATAGGCCTCCCGGAAATTCCCGAAGAAATTTTCCTTCAGGCCGTTCATGAAGTTGTCAAAGTCGATAATAAATGGGTACCTTCAGCGCCGGGCACGTCGCTTTATATAAGACCGTTTTTATTTTCGCTTGACCCCGAACTTGCCCTGCACGGAATTCACGAGGCCAAGTTCATGATAATTCTTTCACCCAGCGCAAGCTACTTCGCCGAAGGAATTAAACCCGTAAAAATCATGCTCGAAACCGAAGACGTAAGAGCAGTACGAGGCGGCACAGGCTACACAAAATGCGGAGGCAATTACGCCGCAAGCAACAGAGCAGGCGACCGCGCAATGGAAAAAGGTTATTCGCAAGTCCTATGGCTTGACGGAGTCCACCGCAAATATATCGAAGAGGTCGGAGCTATGAACGTAATGTTCAAGATAGACGGGACTGTAATCACTCCGTCACTTGAGAACGGCTCAATTCTTGGCGGCATTACCCGCAAGTCATGCCTTGAAGTTTTGAAGAGCTGGGGAGTTCCCGCCGAAGAAAGATTATTAAGCGTTGACGAGTTAATCGGCGCGGCGGAGTCCGGCAAGCTCGAAGAAGCCTTCGGCACAGGTACAGCAGCAGTAATTTCTCCGATCGGCGAATTATTCTATAAAGATAAAAAGTATACTGTCAATGATTTCAAGATTGGCCCGATAGCTCAAAAATTATATGACGAGCTTACGGGCATTCAATGGGGGACGCGTCCTGATCCCTTCGGGTGGACTGAATGCGTATAATCCTCCCGACGTTTGCAAAAATCAATTTGACTCTGAGAGTCATGAACAAGAGGCCCGATGGTTATCATAATTTAGTTTCGACTTTTATAAAAATTCCTTCGGGCGAAGTCTTGTATGTCTCTGAATCTACAGCTGGCATTGACGTTGTCAACGCTAATATAAATATCAAAGGCGAAAATATTATCTTAAAGGCTTTGCGGGTTGCGCGTGAGGAAGGCTTTAAGATTCCTCCGCTTAACGTGAAGATTCATAAAAGCATTCCGCCGGGTTCAGGTTTAGGAGCTGGCTCGGGGAATGCCGCGGCTATTTTGAAATTTTTTCAAGCTGAAAGAATTGCCCCGAAAGTCGGAGCTGATGTTCCTTTTTTATGTTCTGAATATCATATGGCGCTTGTGTCTGGAATTGGCGATCATATTGAGAAGGCTCCGGCCGGAGCTGTGCATGGAGTTGTCGCTGTCCCGGACTGGCAGACCGAAACGAAGAAAGCTTATGACGAACTTGATACTATGGGCTACGGGGTTGATATGATGCTTGCCCGAACGGAAATGCGGGATATTTATCACGCTAACGCCGGAAAGAAAGTCGGACTCCTTCCCAATGATTTTTTAAAAGTCCTGCTGAAAGATCACACGAAATATAAGCAGCTCTTCGATATGTTCGACAAAGCCGGGGCTGATGCCTGGGGAGTCAGCGGCTCCGGTAGCGCGGCCTTCGCAATCTTGAAAGAACCTATAAAATTTAAATGGCCAAGCTATATTAAACACGTACTGTACTTCTAATATATATAAGTGGAATATTTTTTTAGAATCAGGAGCTGTTAGGGCTCCTGATTTTTTTTGCCCTTGCCGCAAGCGGTTTCCTTGGTTAGGGAATCCCCCCGCCACTTCGTGCCATTCTTGGAGAACAACCCCTCTGTCAACAAGTTGACACTCTTGGAAAGTAACCCCCCTGTCAACAAGTTGACATCCCCCCTTTCAGGGGGGACGAGAGAGTTCTTCAACATCTTTTATTCCATCTACCCCGTGCCGCCCCTGAACGGGGAGGTGGCCGAACGAAGTGAGGTCGGAGGGGTTGAATCTTTAAAGAAAATTTTTTTATAAATAACCCCCTTGCCAC
>JAFSSV010000009.1 GCA_017450825.1 Synergistaceae bacterium | reverse complement strand
TCTTGAAAAAATCCATGCGCCCCCTGTTAAGGGGGAGAGGGCCACGAAGTGGCGAGGGGGTTATTTTCAAAAAAAGGGCCAGAGGGCCAGCTTGCTGGCGAGGGGGTTGAGTCTTAAAAAAAAATAATATAAAATTTTTAGCGCTTTAACGCACTAAAATTTTTTTAAGGAGTTGTTTTTTCATAATGAAGAAATTTTTATTAATCGTTGCGCTTGTTGTTGCGCTTTGCTCGTGTGCTTTTGCCCAAAGCGATCTTGAATACGTGAAGTCAAAAGGGACTCTCGTAGTCGGGATAACAGACTTTCAGCCCATGGATTACAAGAACGAAAAAGGCGAATGGATTGGCTTCGATGCAGACCTTGCGAATGCCTTTGCCGCGACTCTGGGAGTCAAAGCAGAGTTTCAAGAGATCGAATGGAATAATAAAATTCTTGAACTCAACGGAAAAAATATCGACTGTGTCTGGAACGGAATGACTCTTACAAGCGAAGTTCTTTCGTCCATGGAATGCTCAAAGCCCTATTGCAATAACGCTCAAATAGTTGTTGTTCCAGTTGCTAAGGCTGACAAATATAAAAATGTCGAAAGCATTAAGGATTTGAATTTTGCCGTTGAGCAGGGAAGCGCCGGCGATGAAGTTGCCAAGGCAAATAATTTAAAGACTACCCCCGTTCAGGATCAGGCTACTGCTTTAATGGAAGTTGCTTCTGGAAGTTCGGACGGAGCAATCATAGACTCTTTAATGGCGGCCGCAATGGTCGGCAAGGGCACAGGCTACGAGAATTTAATCTACACCGTAAGCCTTAACAGTGAAGAGTACGGCGTAGGTTTCAGGAAGGGATCTGACTTGGCCGCGGAGCTTAATAAATTTTTTGAGGCCGGTTACAAGGACGGTAGCATTCAGAAATTAGCCGAGCAGTATAAAATTCAGGCTGCGTTAATAAAATAATCTAAGCTCCTTCCTAGCTTACAACATGGAATTATTTTTTCAGCAACTGCCGATTGTTCTTGGAGCATTGAACGTCGGCTTTCTTCAAACTTTAAAATTATTTTTAGTAACTTTGCTTGGAGCTTTCCCGCTTGGACTTCTCATAGCTTTTGGCTCAATGTCAAGGATAAAAGTTATAAGCCTCACGACAAAATTTTTTATCTGGGTCATTCGCGGTACGCCGTTAATGATCCAGTTATTAATAGTTTATTATTTTCCGGGGCTTGTTCTGCATAATCCTATATGGGGCGGCGGAGAGTCCGGGAGATTCTTGGCGGCGGCGTTTGCTTTTGTTATTAATTACGCCTGTTATTTTTCTGAAATTTTCAGGGGCGGAATTCAAAGCGTACCGATTGGACAACAGGAAGCCGGGCTTGTGCTTGGCATGACTAAGCGACAGATTTTTATTCATGTAACTTTACTTCAAATGATTAAGAGAATTGTTCCGCCTATCTCCAACGAGATAATAACACTTGTAAAAGATACGGCCCTCGCAAGAATTATTGCTTTACAAGAAATTATCTGGGCCGGACAGGCTTTCATGAAAGGATCTCACGGAATATCGGGAGCTATTTGGCCTTTGTTCTTTACGGCGTTTTATTATTTGATTTTCAACGGGCTTGTTACGCTTGCGCTTGCGGCCCTTGAAAAGAAAATGGATTATTTTAAATAAGCGGGGGCGTTGGAACATGGCTATATTAGAAGTAAAGAACTTACAGAAAAATTTCGGCGATATTAAAGTCTTAAAGAACATAAATTTTTCTCTTGAGAAAGGCGAAGTTCTTTCGATAATTGGCTCCTCCGGGAGCGGCAAGACTACTTTATTACGCTGCTTAAATTTTTTGGAAACCCCGGACTCCGGAGTTATAAAAGTCAACAATGAAATTTTATTTGACAGTTCTGATCCTGCTACTAGATCAGAGCGGCAAATAAGACAAAAGCGCTTGCATTTCGGTTTAGTCTTTCAATCGTTTAATTTATTTCCGCAGTACTCTGCAATTAATAATGTAACTCTTGCGCCTCTGCTTGCGGCAAAAGAAAAAGGCAAAGAATTTTACGAAGAGAAAAAAATCGAAATCCATGAACGGGCATTGAATCTTTTCGAGCAGATAGGACTTTTAGACAGGATTCATAATTACCCTCATCAGCTTTCCGGCGGACAGTGCCAACGCGTAGCTATTGCCCGGGCATTAATTCTTGAGCCTGATATTTTATGCTTTGACGAACCCACGAGCGCCCTTGACCCCGAATTAACAGGCGAAGTTTTAAAAGTTATACGTTCACTTTCAGAACAACATAACATGACAATGATAATAGTTACTCATGAAATGGAATTCGCTCGTGACGTAGCAAGCCAAGCTATTTTTATGGACGGCGGGGAAGTCTGCGAGAAGGGAGATCCTCTTGAGCTTTTCAATAATCCTAAACAGGAACGTACTAAACATTTTTTGGGACGGTTTAATAGCTGACCTGCAAATACCCCTTTTTTAAAAATTACCCCCTCCGGCCCTTCAGGCCACCTTTTTGTCCGGCCCAAGGGGAGGCAAGGGACGCAGCCGAAAAGAAGGACTCTCTTGCGCCCCCTGTTAAGGGGACACAGGCCAAGCTTGCTGGCGAGGGGGTTGCTTTCCCCAAAAATTTTTTTTTAAGACTCAACCCCTCCGACCTCACTTCGTAGCCTTCGGCGTGCTTCGCGACCGGCCACCTCCCATTTTGTTTTAACTACAACCCCTCCGACCGCACATCGTTCGGCCACCACCCCGTTAAGGGGAGGCAAGGTGTTATAGCTCTTTAAACTGTACTTAGTATAAAGGGCGTGAGTGATAGAATATAAGAGCCTGTCTAGTCAACAGGTACTCTAGCTGCGAGAGGGGGTGGCCGGTATGAAGATATATTTCCATTTTGTCTTTCACCTGCGTATCAGGGTAAGACGCTGGCACTTTAAAGTGCTGATCACCCGCTCGTAACAAAGCGGACATCTGGGGGGAGTCAAATCCCCCGTATATGTTATAATTATGTAAAGTGAAAATGTTAATTCATGTGCGTCATCTCAAAAGCCTTTCCAGTCTTACCCAACTGGGGAGCTTTTTTTTATTCTGGGGGAGTCAAATCCCCCTTTTGTTATGTTATAATTTCATAGAAATGAAAACGTCAAATTCATATACAACACCGAAAAAGACTTTCCAGTTCTGACTAAACTGGGGAGTTTTTTTTATGGGGAGAT
>JAFSSV010000080.1 GCA_017450825.1 Synergistaceae bacterium | reverse complement strand
GGAATTTTTTTTATGCTCTTGCCTCCCCTGAAAGGGGAGGTGGTGAACGAAGTGAGGGCGGAGGGGTTGCTTCTTCAAAAAAAATTTTTTTTAATAACCCCCTCGCCAGCAAGCTTGGCCTTGCTTGAAAAGCAACCCCCCTGTCAGCAAGCTGACATCCCCCCTTTCATGGGGGACGAGAGGATTTTTCAAGATATTCTATTCTCTTTACACCCTTGCCTCCCCTGAAAGGGGAGGTGGTGAACGAAGTGAACCGGAGGGGTTAATTTTAAACGAAGGCGGAGGGGGTTGTAGTTATCCGGATAAATATACTAGAATTATCACATTCAATAAATTTTTCATATTAAAAATTCAGGAGGTTAAACATGGATACAAGATATTCATGCAGTCCTAATGACGTTAAGCGTTACACGACTGATGAATTGCGCAAGGAATTTTTAATCACCGGGCTTTACAATCCCGACAAAGTCACGGCGGTATACAGTCACGTTGACAGAATGGTTACAGTAGGGATCTTGCCCGTGAGCAAGAAGCTTGCTATTGATGACGGTATCGACGTATGGGCGAACTTCGGGACTCATTATTTCCTTGAACGCCGCGAAGCCGGGGTCTTCAATCTCGGAGGCGAAGGAACAATCGAAGCTGACGGAAAAATTTATGAGCTTGGCTATAAAGATTGCTTGTATATAACAAAGGGAACTGAAAAAGTATTTTTCTCAAGCAAAGACTCTAATAACCCCGCAAAGTTCTACATGGTTTCAGCTCCTGCCCACACAAGCTACGAGTCTCGTTTAATAAAAATCGCCGATGCAGCTAAAAAACCCTTGGGCGAAGTCGCTACTTCAAACAAGCGCGTAATCAATCAGTTCATTCATCCGGCTGTCTTGAAAACCTGTCAGCTCTCCATGGGCCTGACTGAACTCGAAACAGGAAGCGTCTGGAACACAATGCCCGTTCATACTCATGAAAGACGCATGGAAGTTTATACATATTTTGAAATCCCCGAAGGCAATGTAGTCTTTCATTTCATGGGACAGGGACAGGAAACCCGTCACATAGTCATGAAAAATTTTGACGCCGTAATTTCTCCTTCATGGTCAATTCATGCCGGAGCAGGAACAAGCAATTATTCTTTTATATGGGCAATGGGCGGAGAGAATCAAGAATTCGATGACATGGACACTATCCCCACGCCTAACTTGAAATAATCTACGGAGCAAAAAATCATGAACGATATGTTTAATCTTTCTGGCAAGGTCGCGCTAGTAACAGGAGCGCGAACAGGAATAGGCCAGGGCATAGCCGAAGGACTCGCCGAAGCCGGGGCCGATATTGTCGGAGCAGGTCATGCTCCAATGCCAGAGACTCAAGCTTATATAACCGAGCTTGGCCGTAAGTTTTCATATTACGATATTGATTTAGGCAAGCCGGATAAAATTCAGGCGCTTGTCGATGACACTGTAAAGACTTTCGGAAGGCTTGATATTCTCGTCAATAATGCCGGAGTGATTCGCCGCCAGGACGTTCTGGACTTCACCGAAGAGAATTGGGACGATGTTATGAACATGAATTTGAAATCATTATTTTTCCTGTCGCAGGCTTGCGCCCGTTACATGAAAGACAACGGAGGCGGAAAAATAATTAATATTGCGTCCATGCTTTCATTTCAAGGCGGAATAAGAGTCGTAAGCTATACGGCCAGCAAGTCCGGTGTTGTAGGAGTCACTAAGCTTATGGCGAATGAATTGGCCGCCTGTAATATTCAAGTCAACGCGATAGCCCCGGGATATATCGCAACGAACAACACGGACGCTTTAATCAAAGATCCCAAACGAAGCGCCGAGATTCTTGGCCGCATTCCCGCCAACAGATGGGGAAAGCCCGAAGATCTTAAAGGCGCGGCGGTCTTTCTTGCTTCACACGCTTCGGATTATGTTACGGGGCATGTTTTAGCGGTTGACGGCGGCTGGCTTGCCCGTTAAATTTTTGTGATATACTCTACACAATTCCCAATTTGCTTTATATTTTTTAAGGAGGAAAATTTTTATGAAAAAGTTTTTGGCTCTTCTTTTTGTAAGTGCGCTTGTCCTGTCGAGTGCTTGCGCTTTTGCCGCTGACTATGAAATGATCGTCGGCCATGCTCAGCCCGAAGGTAATCCGCGTTATGTTTCAATGGAAAAATTTGCGGCGGACGTTGAGAAGCTTACAGATGGTCACGTTAAAGTTACTGTCTTTGGAAATGGCCAGCTTGGAACAGAGAAAGAAATGCTTGAGCAGGTTGTTCAGGGAGTTGCCCAGGGAATGCGCGGCGGCCAGTTTGATTTCAGCCCGAGGCTTTTAATGTTTACACTTCCTTTCTTGACGAACACCCGCGCGGAAGTTACGGCTTTGTTAAAGAGCGACCTTGCTAAAAAAGTTTGCGCTGAAGCTGAAAAGACAACCGGAACTGTAATCATTAATCTTTGTGACGCCGGCGGCTATCGTCAGTTCTCAACGAACGCTCACCCGATTAAAAAGCCTGCTGATCTTGTCGGACTTAAAATGCGTACGAACGGAATGAAGACTATCGACATGACGTTCAGAGCTTTAGGCGCAACGACAACGACAGTTCCATATGCTGATTTATACATGGCCTTGAAGACCGGAGTTGCTGACGGTCAAGAAAATCCTTGGGTCAACGTTGTAGGAATGAAATTCTATGAAGTCCAGAAATACTTTACAGGCGTTAATTACCAGTTCCACCCGGATCCTTTTTATGTAAACGCTGAATGGTGGAATTCACTCCCTGAAGAGTACCGCACGGCTATTCTCAAAGCTGCTGAGGAGATGGGCGATTACAATGACGAATTAATCGACAAGAATTCCGAAGAGGCCCGCCAGACTATTATTAAGAGCGGCGCTGAAGTTTACATGCCCACAGCCGAAGAGCTTAAAGCTTTCCAGGAAGCGGCGCAGCCCGTTTACAAGCAGGTAGTAGAAGAAGGAATTTGCACACAGGCCGAGCTTGATGAAATTCTTGCTATAGTTGCCGGCGCGAATAAATAAATTTTTATGCAGAATAGAAGGCGAGCTTTTTCAGGCTCGCTTTTTTCTTTGCAGAATTTTCAAGACTAACAGAGGGAAAAATTTTCACATGAAAGAGAATTTCTTAGAGAGGATTTATTTTGGCATTGGGGCGGCGGCTATGGGCTTGCTTGCCTGCCTTGTAATCTTTACGGT
>JAFSSV010000079.1 GCA_017450825.1 Synergistaceae bacterium | reverse complement strand
TCACCACCTCCCCTTTCAGGGGAGGCAAGAGTGTAAAGGGAATAAATATCTTGAAATACTCTCTCGTCCCCTCTGTTAAGGGGGGATGTCAGCTTGTTGACAGGGGGTTTTCCCTCCCAAAAGGGCCAGCTTGCTGGCGAGGGGGTTATTTATAAAAAAGCCTCCCTCTTTTGAAGGGAGGCAATTTTTTTTGTTTATTTTATTTATCCCAGTCTGCGTCTTTGAAGGCTTCGGCGAATGGGTTGTACTCAAGTACTTCGTTGTCGTCCTCATAGCCGCCGTTATCTTTGAAAGCCTTTGAAGCTTTGCGGCCTTTACGCTCGCGGCGTTCAGGTCTTTCGCCTTTCTCGGCTCTTTCGGGTCGTTCGGCTTTCTGTTCGGGCTTACGCTCTGGAGCTTCTTCGGATTGAGCTGGAGCTTCCGGTTCGGGTTCAAGGGCGCTGAGTGAGAGTCTCATGCGGCGCTGCTCGGGGCTGACTTCGAGGACGCGTGCTGTAACTTCGTCGCCTTCGTGAAGAACATCAGCGGGCTTGTCGACTCTCTTGCGGCTGAGCTGTGAAATATGAATTAAAGCCTCTACGCCGTCTTCAACTTCGACAAACGCTCCGAACTCTGCGAGCCTTACGACTTTGACTTTAATATCCTGTCCGTTCTTGTAACGTTCTTCGATACCGTTCCAAGGGTCGTTAAGCTGCTTGCAGCCGAGGCTGATACGTTTCTTTTCAAGATCAACATCAAGGACTTTAACTTCGACTTCCTGACCTTTCTTGAGAACGTCGCGGGGCTTGCGGATTCTCGACCAGCTTATATCGCCGACATGTACGAGTCCTTCGATGCCCGGTTCAAGTTCAACGAACGCGCCGAACTCCGTGAGATTCGTAACGGTGCCTTTCATAACGTCGTCCTTGTGAATCCTTTCGGAAACAGTATCCCAAGGATCGCCGGCGACCTGTTTAATGCTCAAAGAGATTCTGTCTTTCTCGTGGTCGATTCCTGTCACTTTGACAGTGACTTTATCGCCCTTCTTGAACATATCGCGGAGCTTGAAGCTTCTCTTCCAGGTGATTTCGGTTAAATGAACGAGGCCGTCCATTTCTCCGAGATTAACGAAGACTCCGAAGTCTGTTAAGCTGCTGACTTCGCCTTCGAGTACATCGCCTTCGTGAACGCGTTCGTAGAATTTTGTTTTCTTTTCGTTCTCGGCTTCTTCAAGAAGTTCGCGGCGTGAAAAGACTAAACGGTGCTTGCGCTTGTCATGGTCAAGGACTTTGACTTTGAGAGTCTGTCCGACGAAGTTAAGCGGGTTTGTACGGTTGGGGCCTTTGCTTGACATGCTCAAATGCGACACGGGTATAAAGCCCTCAAGTCCTTCACACTCAACCATAAGCCCGCCTTTAACGCGGCTGATACCTTTGACAGTCATAACAGGGCTTTCAGCGATTTTAGCTTCAAGGGCGGCCCAACGCTTCTCAAATTCGTGATGCCATCTGCTTAAATAGAGCTGAGCTTCTTCGCCGTCTCTTACGTTAGCGACTTCGACTTCGATCTGATCGCCGGGTTTTGGTTCTGGCTCTGTCTCAACGAGAGAATGATTAGTGTATTCTTTCATTGGTAAGAGTCCCTCACACTTGAAGCCTATATCAACGAGAAAACCTGCGTCGCTCTTGCTTATGACTGTGCCGATCTTGACCTCGCCGCGGCGTAAGTGAACGTTATCGCCGTACTGATCGAGCGCTTCCTGCATTGTCTCAGGCTCGTGCGCAGCTGTCTGAGCTTCCTGGGCTACGGGTGTTGCTTCCTGCTGTGCCTGTTCGTTCTGAACGGGCTGTTCCTGTGTTAATACTTCTTGCTGGTCCATTATTAATGGGATCCCCCTTAAATTAATACATAATTCATAATTCATAATGCATAATTTTTTCTGCACTTGTATTAATTATGAATTATGAATTATGAATTTAGAATTTTGAATTGCTTTATTGATCAGCCACTCGGGCGTACTTGCTCCGGCGGCAATACCAATCGTATTTTTGTTAATAAGCCATTTTGATTTTTCTTCCAGCTCTTTATCGTCTTCGATCCATAGAACGTCAACGCCCTCGGCCTGAATAATATCGCGGAGCTTTGAAGTATTAGCGCTTTGTTTCCCGCCGATTAAAATTACTCCGTCGATATTGTTTTCTTTAACGAGTGACCTTGCTGCGTCCTGACGTTCGGCCGTAGCTTTGCAGATTGTGTTGCATATGTGCAGCTCTTGAGCTTTGAGAATTAATTTTTCTGCTGTCTTGATTAAATTTTCTTCGCACTGTGTAGTCTGTGAGATCAAAGCTATCTTGGCCCGGCGGGTGACGTTTTCAGCTTCTTGAGCATTGGCCACGACCTGAGCATTATTTTTATTATTGACGTGTCCAAGAATGCCTTTGATCTCCGGGTGATTCTTATCGCCCAATAAAATTACAAAATAATTTTTGCTTGAAAGTTCAGCGGCCAGGTCTTGAGCTTTCTTAACGAACGGGCAAGTCATATCTGTAATTTTTATATTTCTTGCTTTGAGTCTTTCAATGACTTCGCGCGACTCGCCGTGAGCGCGTATGAAGACTTCAGAATTATCCGGGACTTCGCGTTCGTCGTTGGCGACTCTTAATCCCATAGCCTGAAGTCTGGCGACCTCCTGAGGATTATGAATAGGAAGGCCGATCGTCCAGATTTGTTTTTCAGGATTGGAATTATTTTTTAAAGAGTTTTCGATAGCGTCGACTGCTCTTTTGACTCCGAAGCAGAAGCCTGCATGAGAGGCCATTATGATTTTCATTTGTTGACCTCGTTAAGATTTAAATGATTTTTGATTGTGTTGATTATTTCTTGTTCGTTATTAAGCTCTGACATCTCGAACCATATGGCCGGCGAAAATTTTTTGAACCAAGTCTGCTGTCTCCGGCAAAAAGCTTTTGTCCTTGAGATAGCGCCTTCAAGGGCTTCGTCGAGTGTAATTTTTTTTCGGTGATAGTCTATGAGTTCACGATAACCCAAGCCCTTCAACGGATTAAAATTTTCGTTCCAGCCGTTTTTCAAGAGCCATTCGACTTCTTCGGGGAAGCCTTGAGAAAATTCCTGTTCGAGTCTTATCTCAATTCTTGAAAATAATTCTTCACGTGAACGCGACAGCCCGATATATAAAACGTCAAAGCCGTAATCTCTTTTCTCGCCTTCCTCAAAAATTTGAGAAGGGGCCTTGCCGGTCAAGTCCCAGATCTCTAAGGCGCGAGTGACTCGGCGGAGGTCGTTTTTATGGAGTCTTTCAGCGGTAGGAGGATCGACTTCGGCTAATTTCATGTGCAGCAATTCAGCTCCTTGAGAATTAGCAAGGGCTTCATATTTTTCTCTTACGTCTTCGTCTGAAGGGAGTTCGGAGTTCAGTGACGCATGAAAAAGAGCATTGTAATAGAAAGGCGTTCCGCCTACGAACAAAGGAATTTTTTTGCGGGCATAAATTCTCTTGACCGTCTGTGAAGTTTTTTCTGCGAAATCGGCGACAGAAAATTTTTCGTCAGGGTCAATTATATCTATCATATGATGGGGAATTTCACGCCGAACAGATAACGAAACTTTATCAGTCCCTACGTCCATGTATCTATAAATCTGACGAGAGTCGACTGAAATAATTTCAGCGTTCAATTTTTCTGCGATTGAAAGACTTAATGCCGTTTTTCCCACGGCTGTGGCTCCGATTAAAGCAACCACTGGCTGCCTAGTCATATAGATTTCTGAATACCTCTTAAATAACGTTATTAATGAAACGTTGGCATTATAACACAAATGCTTTGCAAGACAAAAATTTTTTTAATCAACACCTTGGGGCTTGGCTTGGCTCTCCCCTTTTTAACTGTAGCCCCTCCGGCCCTTTTGGCCATCTACCCTTTTTTTAATCACAACCCCTCCGCCTCATTTCATTCGGCACCTCCCCTTACACAGGGGAGGCAAGGTGTTAAAAAAATAGAATATCTCGAAGGACTCTCTCGTCCCCCCTGTGTAAGGGAGGATGTCAACTTGTTGACAGGGGGGTTGCTTTCCAAGAGGGCTAAGCTTGCTGGCAAGGGCGGTGTCTTAAAAATTTTTTCGAGCTAACTTTCTTTAACTTTTGTCTTCTTTTGACCATTTATTTTTCAAGTAAAGACAAAGAGTCGCGGCGAAAAAAATCCGTCACGTAATCGTCACGCAACTGTCACGCGTGACAAAAGCGTGACAGAAAAAATCCTTGCGCCCCCTGTGAAGGGGGAGAGGGCCAGCTTGCTGGCGAGGGGGTTATTTCTAAAAAAGAGGGGGAAGGTCACGCAGCAACGAGGGGATTATTTCTAAAAAAGAGAGAAGGTCACGCAGCAGCGAGGGGGGTATTTCTAAAAAAAGGGGGAAGGTCACGAAGCAGCGAGGGAGATTATTATCACAAGAGAAGGCTGTGTTATGATTGCAGAAAAATTTAAGACAGGAATCTTTATAAAATGCTCGAAAAAAATTTTAAGCTCATGCCGGAGGAAAAGGCCGCCCTGAAATTACGCAGCCTTTACGAAAATTACGGCTATAACTTTTACAGAATGAGCCGCTTTGAAGAATATGACTTCTACGCCGACAAAAAAGATTTTTTGACTTCAAAGAGCATTCTTACTTTTACAGACCTCAACGGAAAATTAATGGCGCTCCGTCCAGATGTTACGCTGTCGATAATCAAGCACATAAAAAATTCTCCGGGCGTTCAGAAATTTTATTATGACGAAAAAGTTTATCGCGTTCCTAAAAATTCTTCAGGCTTCAGAGAAATTTCTCAAGCCGGAGTCGAATGCTTAGGCCCTCTTAATGACTCAAATATAAAAGAAGTCTTAGAGCTTGCCTTGTTAAGTTTGAAAAATCTGGCGGACGGAAAAAATTTTATTCTTGACGTTGCTCACGCCGGAATGATCGCGCAATTATTAGAAGAAAAACAAAATAAATCCGAAATCCTAAAATGCCTCGCCGAAAAAAATCTTCACGAGCTGAAAATTCTAAATGCTCCAGAAAAATTAATAGCCCTCGCTAATCTCGAAGGCCCGCTGAAAAATTCCCTTCACGTTCTTGACGAAGGCACAGCAGAAATTATCAGCTCTCTTGAAAAAATTTTTCCCGGCAAAATTCACATAGATTTTTCAGTTACAAGCAATTTAAATTATTACAACGGAATAATCTTCAGGGGATTTATCGAAGGAGTCCCGGACAGCGTTCTTTCCGGCGGACAATATGACAGGCTCATGAGCTTGATAAAAAATCAAAGCTCTAAGGCTATCGGCTTCGCAGTTCAGTTAGGCGTAAGGAGTTAAAAATAAAATGCTTAATATAGCTCTACCAAAAGGAAGGCTCGGAGAAAAAGTTTATAAATTATTTTCCGCCGCAGGCTACGAGTTCCCCGGCATGCTCGACAATAACAGGAAATTAGTTTTTGAAAATCATGAGCTTCAAATGCGCTGCTTTTGGGTCAAGCCGTTCGACGTTCCCGTTTACGTTGAAAGGGGAACAGCCGACATCGGAGCAGCAGGCAAAGATATTTTGCTTGAACGCTCCCCCGAAGTCTATGAGCTTATGGATCTCAAAGCCGGCGCTTGTAAAATGGCCGTGGCCGCAAAAAATAATTTTCATGACGACCCCGAAAAAATTTTGCGGGTCGCTACAGAGTTCCCCAACATAGCTCAAAATTATTTCGCAAGTTCAGGGCGCGAGATAGATATTATTACTCTTAGAGGATCGCTTGAGCTTGCTCCGGTCTTGGGACTCTCTGATGTCATTGTCGACATAGTAGAAACCGGAACGACCTTGCGCGAAAATAATTTAAGCGTTATAAATTTCATTGCAGACTTGAGCGCCAGACTCATAGCAAATAAATCAGCTTATAAATTCAAAGGCGATATTATCAACGAAATCATAAGGAAGTTAAAAGAATCATGATAAAAATAATAAACTCTGAAAAATTTTTTTATTCCAAGCGCGAAATTAATTCCCCCGACGTTAGCCAAACCGTACGGGAAATTATCGAAGACGTTAAAGCACGAGGCGACGCGGCGGTCTTTGAGTACGAAAAAAAATTTGACGGCGTTAATCTTACAAGCCTGGAAGTCACTGAAGGCGAAAAAGAAAAAGCCCTTGCCTCCGTAAGCAAAGATCTATTAAAAATTCTTGAACGCGCCGCGAAAAATATTCATGACTTTCATTCTAAACAAGTTCGTAACGGATTCGCTTTCTCAAATTCCGAAGGCGTTATACTCGGACAGCGCGTTATACCGTTGGAAAGAGTCGGGCTTTATGTTCCCGGAGGAACGGCCGCTTATCCGTCTACTGTTTTAATGAACGCAATCCCGGCAAAAATTGCAGGCTGTGAGGAAATTTTCATAGCGACTCCTCCAGAGGTCAAGCCTGAGATAATCGCCGCGGCTCACGTTGCAGGAGTCAATAAAATTTTTAAAATGGGAGGGGCTCAAGCTGTCGCGGCGTTTGCTTACGGGACTGAAAGCGTTAAGCGTGTCGATAAGATCGTAGGACCGGGAAATATTTTTGTAGCCGAAGCAAAGCGGCAAGTCTTCGGACAGGTCGCTATAGATATGATAGCCGGGCCAAGCGAAATTTTAATCATAGCCGACGAAAAAAATAATCCGGCCTTCATTGCGGCGGATATGTTAGCCCAAGCCGAGCATGACAAATTAGCAAGCGCTATGTTAATAACGGACTCAAAAATTTTTGCTGAAAAAGTTTCAGCAGAAATCGAACGTCAAATAAAATCCCTTCCCCGTCACGAAATCGCCCGCTCTTCAATCGACAACAACGGCGCAATAATCTTAATAGAAGATCTTAATCAAGCGGCCGGACTTGCGAATAAAATTGCTCCCGAACATTTAGAAATTTGCGTTGAAAACTCTTTTGAGTTTTTGACGGCCGGAAAGATTCGCAACGCCGGTTCAGTTTTCCTTGGGAGTTATTCGCCTGAAGCCTTGGGAGATTATTACGCCGGGCCTAATCATACTTTGCCTACAATGGGGACAGCAAGATTTTCGAGTCCTCTTTCAGTTGATGACTTTGTAAAGAAATCGCAGTATATTTTTTACACGCCGCAAGCCTTTCAAAAGGCCGCGAGCGATATTGAGATCTTTGCTAAGTCCGAAGGGCTTGACGCTCACGCCAACAGCGCCTCAATAAGAAAGGAGTAAAAAATTTTTGTATACCTGTGAATTCAAAGTACAGCCTTCTAACGTTTCAAGCAAAGGCACTTTAAAATTAAGAAGCCTGTTAGATTATTTTCAAGATACCGCCGGTTTAGCTGTCGAAGATATTGAAGGAACTACGACTGAATTAATAGCCCGCGGCTATGCTTGGGTACTTACGCGCTACGAGATAGAAATTCTTGAAGGAATGCCGAGGCTTGACGAAAAATTTTTAATCAATACTTATCATGATCCCTCACACGGCTATAACATGTTAAGAGCCTTTGAAGTCAAAAATTCTCAAGGCCGTGACATTATTAAAGCTAAAAGTTCTTGGTTTTTGGTTGAACTTGCCAAGGGGCGGCCCGTTAAATCTGCTGTACATCTTCCGGAAGTTTTGAAGCGCGACACGGGCGATATAGATCCGAACTTTCAAGAGTTAAAAGATTTTCCGGACGAAGAAATTATCAAGAGCGTAGATTTTCAAGTTAAGTTTCATGATTTAGATTATAATTCGCATGTTAATAACGCGATTTATTTTGGATGGGTTTATGACGAGTGCCCGATAGATTTTCAAGCTCATGAGGTCAAAAAAATTTTTGCGTCCTTCAGATCGGGGGCTAAGTTCGGCGAGAAGGTTAAGTTAAATTTCGCCCGGCCTTCTGAAAATATTTTCGCTTGCAGTCTGCTCCGTGAAGGAGTCGCCAAGCCCGGAGCGAATTTTATTTTTCAGTGGGAATGATAAGCCTTTCCCCTTGAAAACTTGAAAAGAAAAAAGTAATCCCCACCGCCGCGAATGCCCCTCTTGGAGGGCAACCCCCTTGCCAGCAAGCTTGGCTCTCTTGGAAAGCAACCCCCCTGTCAACAAGTTGACATCCCCCCTTTCAGGGGGGACGAGAGAGTTTTTCAAGATATTCTATTCCCTTTACACTCTTGCCTCCCCTGAAAGGGGAGGTGCCTGACCGAAGGGAGGGCGGAGGGGTTGAAGTTAAAATAAAAAGGGAAGTGGCCTGAAGGGCCGGAGGGGTTGTGGTTAAAACAAGGGGAATGTGCAGAAGGGAAGGCGCAAGGGGTTGTCTTTCAATTTTATTTTTATAATTTATATTTATAAATGAAAGGAAGTTTTTTTTATGTCAAAAATTTTAGTAGCTTATTTCAGCGCTGAAGGAAAGACCGCAGGAATCGCTAAGGAGTTCGCTAACAAAATCAGCGCGGATACTTTTGAGATTATCCCCGAAGAAATTTACACAAAGGCCGATTTAAGCTGGATGAATCCATTGGCCCGCTGCAATAAAGAGACGTTCGGGAAAAAAGATGTTCCAGTTAAGAGCAAAGTCGCGAATTTTTCAGATTATGATGTAATCTTTCTCGGCTTTCCGATTTGGTACGGCGGCGCTCCGAACGTCGTCAATACTTTCTGTAAAGATTACAACTGGACGGG
>JAFSSV010000008.1 GCA_017450825.1 Synergistaceae bacterium | reverse complement strand
TTTTTTGTAGCTGATAAAGTAGCTGATAAAACGCCGGATTATCTTTCGTGAAAAGTTTGATTTAATTTTAACACAGAATATTTAAAGCCCTTGCTATAATACTCACGATAAAAAATTAAAAATTAGAAACGGAGCGTAAGCAATCTTGAAACTTACAAGCGAACAGGTAAACGATATAGCTTTAGAGTCACGACTGCTCCTGACCGAACAGGAACTGGCCGGGGCCGTTCGCTATATTAATAACTTTCTTGAAATGTTGGACAGATTCAAAGAGCTTGATCTAAAAGATGTCGAGCCTTTCAGCTTTGCCGAGGCTATCGAATGTCCACTGCGTGACGACACCGTCATCGCCTTCAAAGATAACGAAGCAATCCTGCACGAAAGCGAACACGTCGACGGCCCTTACTTTAAAGTCCCGCGCATCATGGAGGAATAATAAATGCAACCATTTGAATATAATTTACACGAAATCCTGGAGAAATTAGCCGCTAAAGAATTTTCTCCAGCAGAACTCTTTGAAAGCTGCAAAAATAGAATCGACTCTTGCGAAAAAAATATTCATGCTTTCATAACCCGTACTGACGAAACCGCAAAGGCTCAGCTCGATAAAAATCCTTCCAGCCCACTCGCCGGAGTCCCTACGGTCTTAAAAGACAACCTCTGCACAAAGGGAATCAGAACTACAGCCGCAAGCAAAATTCTTGGCAACTGGAAGCCCCCTTATGACGCTTCAGCTTGGAAAGATCTTCGCGAAGCCGGAGCTATCTTAATGGGCAAAGTCAATATGGACGAGTTCGCTATGGGCAATACATGCGGAAATTCAGCCTTCGGCCCGACCGCTAACCCTAACGACATTTCACGAGTCCCCGGCGGAAGCTCTGGCGGTAGCGCCGCAGCCGTGAGCGCCGGTTATGTTCCTTTTGCACTAGGAAGCGACACCGGCGGTTCAATCAGACAGCCCGCGTCTTATTGCGGAGTCTACGGCCTCAAGCCTACGTACGGAATGGTAAGCCGCTACGGTTTAATTTCTTACGGGTCTTCGCTCGATCAGATCGGCCCCTTCGCAAGAACTGTACGCGATCTCCAGCTCGTCATGTCTTTAATAGCTAAGTATGACCCTATGGACTCAAGCTGCTTCAGAGAAAAACACCCGGACTTCACTCACCGCGAAGACGTAAGCTTGAAGGGCAAGAAGGTCGCGCTCGTCAAAGAATTTCAAAGCTTCACCCTTGACGCTCCTATCGCCGAGGCTATGAACAAAGTTAAAAAGATTCTTGAGGACGAAGGCGCAATAATAACCGAAGTTTCTTTGCCGGTAATCGCCCGCTATGCCGTAGCTTGTTATTACGCTCTGGCAATGAGCGAGGCTCATACAAATCTTGAACGCTATGACGGCGTAAGACTCGGCTACACCGTTAAAGACGCAACAGGCATTAAAGAAATGTTCGAGCGCGTTAGATCTTACGGCTTCGGGAGCGAAGTAAAGTCGCGCATAATCGCCGGCACTTGTCTGACCGAACCGGTACGCTGTGAAGAATATTACGTGGCCGCTACAAAAGTTAGAACTTTAATAGCTCAAGAGTTTACACGGGCCTTCGGCGAAACTGATTTTATCCTGCAGCCCGTCACGCCTTCGTTGCCGCCTAAAATCGGCGAAGTTGACGAAGACGAACTCAAAGGCTATGAAACTGATCTCTATACTTTGCCCGTAAACTTGGCCGGACTCCCGGGGCTTTCATTCTTTACGGGTTACAGTGACACCCTTCCCGTAGGCTTGCAGTTAATCGGCCCGCGCTGGAGCGATCCGGAATTACTTAACGCCGGAGTCATTATCGAACGTCACACAGGCTCACCAAAAATCGCGAACGGAGGACTGAAATAATCATGAGCGAATTAACTTTTACTCCCGTAATAGGAATCGAAATTCATATAAGATTAAAATCTGACTCAAAACTCTTCTGCTCATGTTCAACTAATACTGACGCTCCGGCGAATACTAATATCTGTCCGGTCTGCATGGGACTCCCGGGAACGCTGCCGAGATTGAATCACAGAGTTGTTGAACAGGGAATGCTTGCCGGCTTCGCTTTGAACTGCGGCATAAGGCCGAAGTCTTTATTCTTCAGAAAGTCTTATTTCTATCCGGACTTGCCCAAGGGACATCAGGTCAGCCAATGCGACTTGCCTATCACGACCTCAGGTTATATTGAAGTCCATGACGATAACGGCAATTTAAAAAAGATTCGCGTTCATCATCTTCACTTAGAAGAAGACGTAGGAAGCCTGCACCACAGCGCCTCCGACGGAAGACTCGAAGGAGCTGATACTTCTTATGTTGATTACAACCGTTCGGGGACTCCTTTGGCCGAAATAGTTTCTGAACCTGATGTAGCTTCGGCGCGTGAGGCTGTCGAATACGTCACGACTCTTAGAAGGCGCGTAATTTATTCCGGAGCTTCTGACGTTGAACTTGAGAAGGGCATGATGAGATTTGACGCTAACGTTTCAATGAAATGCTCGGACGGCCGATGGGGCAAAAAAGTCGAAGTCAAGAACATGAATTCATTTAAGGCCCTTGAGCGCGCGATTGAATTTGAAATCAAGCGGCAGAAAAAATTAATGCTTGCCGGCGAAGATGTAATGCAGGAGACTCGTCACTGGAATGACGCTAAGGGAATCACTTCCCCTTCACGCGTCAAAGAGTCTTACAGAAAATTTATCGTTGAGCCTGACCTGCCACCGTTATATATTTCTCAAGAATGGATTGACCGAATGAGGGCCAAGATGCCGGAGATGCCCGACGTTCGCGCCGATCGTTATGTCAATGAAATGGGAGTCCCGCGTGAAGTTGCGGACTTCTTGACGGACGATAAAAATCTTGCGGATTATTTTGAAGCTTGTGTGAAGGCCGGGGCCAAGCCCGTAAGAGCTGCTCACTGGATCCGGACTGAAGTATTAAGAGTCCTGAACGAGAAGCAGTTAAAAATTTCTGATTTCCATTTCAAGCCGGAAGTTCTTACGGATTTAGTGACGCGAGTCGACGAGGGCAAGCTTTCAACGACTCAAGGCAAAGAAGTTTTCGATTACATGATCGCGAACTCTGTGAGCATTGATGACGCTGTAAAGAGCTTGAACATAACCGAAGGCGGAGTCGCCGGCAATGCCTTGAGCGAAATTATTGAGGCGGTCTTGAAAGCCAACCCCGATGTCCTTGAAGAAATTAAATCCGGCAAGGACAAGAAGGGCAAGAAATTAAAATTCCTTCAGGGCCTCGTCATGAAGGAGTCGAAGGGCCAAGCCAAGCCGCAGGAAGTCGCCGAAGCTATCGCCGAAGCCGTGAAGTAAAAAGTATAGTAAGCATATTTAAAAAACTATAACCCCCTCGCCGCAAGCGGCCCTCTCCCCCTTAACAGGGGGCGCAAGAGCAAACCTTAGGCCGGAGGGGGTTTTATTTTTTTATTGCCTCCCTCCAGATTTCAATCAAGCCTTCCAACTTCCAGCGGGCGTTAGCTGGACTCGTTGACGGTAAACAGATCGCCTTCTTATTAAAATAAAATCGTTTAAAAAATTTTTCTGCTGTCTTTCCGTTGAGCAGAATTTTTTTTATCTCCGCGCTTTGAAAAATAATTGAAAGGTCATTGGGCGCGGCGTTGATTATGCTTGCGTCGCTGGAGCCTTTGACTTCGCATGACGCTATCACGTCCCAAAGCGCGATACGATTTGCGAGCAATAAATTTTTTTTGTCCGTGATTGTCGCCGGCACTTTTGCTTCACATACGGCGGCTATGACTTTCCAAAATCTATTTTGCTGATGCCCGTAGAAAAATAAATTTTCTCTTGACTTCACGGACGGGAAGCTCCCCAGAATTAAAATCTCTGAATTCTTATCAAAGACCGGCGGGAATGTATGAACGACTCGATTCATTTTTTCCTTTCCTTTATAAATAATCTTGAGCTGAACAAGCCTTCCTACTCAATTGGCAGGGGGGAATCGAAGGCTTAAAAAATTTTTCTTAAAAGAATTTAAAATTGCCTCTTGCATTTTTAAAATTTTAGCGTATAATTCCTTCTTGTCGTTGCGAGATAGCGGCGACGAGAAACAAAAAGTTAATTGAAAAGTGAATACAGCGTGTAATAATCAAGCGAAGTACAATAGCTAGGAAACTTTAAAGTTTTTACTGAGAGTTTGATCCTGGCTCAGGATA
>JAFSSV010000078.1 GCA_017450825.1 Synergistaceae bacterium | reverse complement strand
TCTTTTCCTAATTGATATCTCGAAACACAAAATTTTTCAGACATTAAATCAAATAACATTTTATCACTATTTGCTTCAACAAGACTTGTGTCATAATTTTTAACTCAACAGGGGAAAGCGTGAGATTTTTTCTTACGGTCAAATGAGGGAACAAATAAAAATGTTGGAACACCATTCCCATTTTACGGCGGACTAGATTTATATCGCAGGTCTTTGCCGTAATATCCTGACCGTTAAAAATAATTTCGCCGCTTGTTGGCTCTTCCATTCTGTTAAGACAACGAAGGAAAGTACTCTTGCCCGAACCTGAAGGCCCAATGACAGAAATTTTTTCGCCTTTAGAAATTTTCGTGTTGATTCCGTTAAGGACGTGTAATTTTGTTCCGTCCGGCCTTATGAAAGTTTTGTGCAGATCTTTGACTTCGATAATAGACATGCGCTAACCCCTCCTGCCCCTGCTTAACCATTGCTCAAGCTTCTTGACAATGTGAGTCAAAAATAAAACAATGACAAGATAAATAATAGCAACCATTACTAACGGCTGTGAGTGTTCAAGCGTAAGAGCCTGAATGTTTTGTCCGGCCCTCGTTAAGTCATCAATGCCTATATAGCCTGCAACCGAAGTTTCTTTCAAAAGAGAAATAAACTCGTTGAACAACATAGGGATTACATTCTTGACGGCTTGAGGCAAAATTACAAGCTTCATTGAAGTTTGATAAGAGAGGCCTAACGAGCGCGCCGCTTCCATTTGTCCCGGATCTATGCTTTCTATTCCGCCTCTGAAGATTTCTGCAACGTACGCGCCGGAATTCAAACCGAAGGCAAGGATAGCTATATATTGAGTGTTTAAATCCCTTGCCGAAGCGAATATAGTGAAGTTCCAGATTAATAACTGCACCATCGCGGGCGTTCCCCTTAATACAGTTATATAAGTATCAGCTATAGCATTCAAGACAGGAATTTTTGCGCCGCCTTTATAAGCTACGCGAATGACGCTCAAAATCAATCCGACTATAACTCCAATCAAAGTCGCTCCGGCCGTCATGAAAAGCGTGGACTCAAGACCGTCAACGAGCATCATATAGCGCCGGTCTTTTATGAAGTTTTGATAGAAGCGCCGGTTAAAATCCTGCCAAGCAGCAGCCGTGAAAAATCCGGAAGTGTAAAGCAAATAAATTAAAAATAAAGCAAAAAGGCCAAGGACGACATCGCCCCGGCCTAATCCTTTTCGTGAAGCAAAATTATTTCTCATAGTCATCTGCTCTTATTAAAGCGACTTGCTTTGCTCCGACAACATAATTTTCTGAGAAGTCCATGTTCTCTTTGCGCTCTTCGGTGACTGTTATGCCGGCGCAGATAATATCAACTTTATTTGTTGAACGGCCATAGGCAGCGCGTCAAAGTTCATGTTCTCAATCACAAGCTCGCGATCTAATTTCTTTGCAATCGCCGCACACATCTCAACATCGATACCAATAAAACCCGAGCCGACTTTAAGCTCATAGGGAGCAAAGCCTGCTTCAGTTCCTACTACAAGCTTGCCGCCCTTGGCACCTTTATTAAAATCAATATCTTCGGGCTTTATGCTTGAAGTGTCGCCGGCCAAGAAAGTCCCGTAATATTTTTCAAAGATTTTATCAAGAGTTCCATCGGCTTTGATTTCAGCAAGAGCTTTGTTAACCTGATCTAATAATTCAGTGTTGCCTTTTCTGAAGCCAATCGCGTAATTTTCTTCGGAAAGCGGCTCGTCCATAATCGCGAGGCCTTCGACTGAATTAAGGAATCTTTTTGCGGGCATCTCGTCCATAACGATTGCGCGGATTTTCTTTTGACGTAACGCCGCTACAGCGTCAGTGTATTTCTCGTAAGTCGTAAGAAGCTTGCCTTTGTTATCGCCTAAAAGATCTTCGGCTATGAACTGTCCAACCGTGCCGCGCTGCGCAGCAAGCCTTTCTGTTTTTAGCTGGCTGATACTTTTCAGCTTGACTTCTTCAGCTCCGAACGAACAGGCGCAAAACGCAAGAATAAATAAAACTGTAAAACATGCTAAAAATTTTTTCATGGTAAAATTTTTAGACCTCCTGAAAAAAAATTAATTAACAGTGAATTTTCTGAACGATTTATTATATAACACTTTCAAGCCTCCCTCCCACCGCAAGCCTGCCCCTTTTAATGAAAATACCACCCGCCCTTCGGAATACCCGGAGGCTTGCAGTTAAAAAAATTTAAAATAGAAGGGAATTTTTTTATGCGCAATGAAAATAATTTTGAACAGATCATGACAACAAAAATCGAAGGAAAAATTAACGGCGCTTTATGCTATGCAAAAATCATAGAGCCTGAAGCAGTCGAACAGATCCGCCGCATGTGTGACTACCCTTGCACCGAAGGAAGCAAAATTAGAATTATGCCCGATGTTCATTCCGGAGCAGGCTGCACAATCGGAACAACAATGACAATCAACGGCCGGGCCGTTCCTAACGTAGTCGGCGTTGACATTGGCTGCGGAATGTACACGTTAAATCTTGGACAAGGGGAAATTGATTTCCAGAAATTTGACGAGGCCGCCCACTTCGTCCCGTCTGGAATGGACGTTTGGGAAGGAAGACAGGAACGCTTCGACCTTACGCGCTTATACTGCTATCGTGAGCTGAAAGACTCTCGCCGCATTGAACGAAGCATAGGAACTCTAGGCGGCGGGAATCATTTTATTGAAATCGACAGAGCAAGCGACGGGACAAATTTTTTAGTCATTCACTCCGGAAGCCGCAACCTAGGCAAACAAGTCGCCGAACTCTATCAGAAATTAGCAATAGACTTGGACAAAGGCAAGGAAGAATATTTCAAGCTCCGCGACGAGATAATTAGAACTTACAAAGAACAGGGCCGCCGAAGTGAAATTCAATCGACTCTGTTAAAAATAAAATCAGAGTTCAAAGAAAAGCAAACTTCAATCCCCGAAGACTTATGCTTTCTTTACGGTGAATATCTTGAAAAATATCTGCACGATATTGAGATCTGTCAAGAATTCGCCCGGAGAAACCGCGAAAAAATTTCCGAAGTCCTTTTATCTCGTACAGGCTTGACCGCGGGCGAAGCCTTTCATACGATTCATAATTATATTGATACGCGCGAAATGATTTTGAGAAAGGGAGCTATCGCCGCTCATGCCGGGGAAAAAGTTTTGATCCCGATTAACATGCGCGACGGTTCTATTCTTGCAAGAGGCAAAGGCAATCCCGAATGGAATTTTTCAGCGCCTCACGGAGCAGGCCGGATAATGTCACGAACTTCGGCCCGGGAAAATTTAAATCTCAACGAGTATCGCGAGTCAATGAAAGGAATTTATACGACTTCGATAAATGAGCGGACACTTGACGAAGCACCTGGAGCTTATAAATCTCTTGAAGATATTATTGACGTTATCGCCGACAGCGTAGATATAATAGAAATTATTAAGCCGGTCTATAATTTCAAGGCAAGCTGAAAAGAAATAAAAAAAAATCCTCCCGTTTAAAGGGAGGTTTTTATTTTTTAATTTTCTTACGCAATAACTAAAAGAACATCGCCGGTGTTGACGCTGTCGCCGGACTTAACGCGGATCTCTGTAACTTTTCCGCCTGCTGTCGCGAAGACTTCGTTCTCCATTTTCATAGCCTCAAGCAATAAAACTAAATCGCCGTTGTTGACAGTGTCGCCAACGTTGACTTTAAGGCTTAAAATTTTTCCGGGCATTGGAGCCGTTACGGTTGTAGCGCCTTCAGCTACAGCAGCAGGAGCCGCAGGAGCTTCAGGAGCCGGAGCTGCTGCGGGGGCCGCCGGGGCTGGAGCTGCAACAGGGGAGGCAGGAGCAGCAACAGGAGCCGGAGCGCCCGCACCTAAAGCTTCTACTTCGACGGTGTAAGCTGTGCCGTCAACCACTACTCTATATTTATTACTCATGATAAAAAATTTTTCTCCTTTCTGATTTTAAAATTATTTCCAAGAACGGTTAAGCCTGTTTGAATTAAGAGCTAACATGCCCGCGGTCTTCCAGCGCGAAGTATAGAAATCGCCGGATTGTTCAGGCTGAACAGATAAAATTCTAAAATTACTTCCACCCGTGAATTCTATAATAGCCGCCGTGATTGCCGCAACGATTTTAGCTTTGTCGGCAGGCGCGGCCGTTACTGATTTCGCCGAGGCTGGGGCCGCGGGTTTTACGCTTGCTGAATCATTTTTTTTTTCTGAACCGCCGGCAAAAATTCTCATGCAAAAAATAACGCCGGTAAGAATGAACAGAACTCCGAACACGATCGAGAACGCTACGATTGAAACGTTAATAGCTCCGGAAAGTCCTTCAAAGTGCATAGGCTGCATTATTTATTTTTTCTCCTTTCTTAAAAATTCTTTTTTAAAAAAAATTTTTTTTAATGAGGAATTACGCCGTGTTTTTTGCTTGGCCTTGTGTCGCGCTTGCTTTCCATTCCTTCGAGGGCCATGAAGATTGATCTTCGGGTCTCTTCGGGCATGATTACGCGGTCAACATAGCCGCGTTCAGCAGCTCTGTAAGGATTAGCAAAAGCCTGACGGTACTCTTCAATTTTTTCGAGTCTCTTAGCTGACGGGTCTTCAGCGTCATTGATTTCTTTCTTGAAAACTATGCTTGCTGCTCCTTCAGCTCCAAGTACAGCGATTTCAGCCTGCGGCCACGCGTAAACTACATCAGCGCCAAGGGCTTTGCTGCTCATTGCAAGATAAGCTCCGCCGTAAGCCTTGCGCATAATGACCGTGATAAGCGGCACAGTAGCTTCGCTGTAAGCATAAAGCAATTTAGCTCCCCTGCGGATAATTCCGCCGTGTTCCTGATCAGCGCCGGGCAAATATCCGGGAACGTCAACGAAAGTCACGATAGGCAAGTTAAAAGCGTCGCAATGTCTAACGAATCTTGAAGCTTTATCGGAAGCGTTAATGTCCAGACAGCCGGCCATAACGTCTGCATTGTTAGCAACGATTCCAACTGAACGGCCGCCGATTCTTCCATAGCCTGTCAAAATATTTTTTGCGAAGTCTTCCTGAACTTCTGTAAAAATTCCGTCGTCTAAGACGAGCTTTAAAATTTCGTGAACGTCATAGCTCATGTTAGGATTATGCGGAACTATCTCACGAAGGGCAAGATCTGCACGGTTAGGGCTGTCGCTTGTTGCCTTGAAAGGCGCGTCATCAAGATTGTTCAGCGGCAAATATGAAAAGACTTTGCGGACTTGCTCAAAGCATTCGTCTTCGTCTTTGGCTTCAAAGTGAGCTACTCCGCTTATAGTGTTATGAGCTTTAGCTCCGCCTAATTCTTCGCGTTCGATTGCTTCGCCTGTTACGGCTTTGATAACTTCGGGGCCTGTGATGTGCATAAAGCCTTCGTTATCGACCATGAAAATAAAATCCGTAAGCGCCGGGCTGTAAACTGCTCCGCCGGCTGTCGGCCCCATAATGATTGAGAACTGCGGAATGACTCCGCTTGCTAAAGTGTTGCGCTTGAAAATTTTTCCGTAGCCGTTAAGAGCGTCGGTGCCTTCCTGAATTCTAGCGCCGCCTGAGTCGTATATGCCAATGATAGGACAGCCCATCTGCATTGCCATATCCATGACCTTACAAATTTTTTCGGCGTGCTTTTCGCCTAACGAGCCTCCGAAGACCGTAAAGTCCTGACTGAAAATAAAAACCTTCCGGCCGTCAATAGTTCCCCAACCTGTTACGACTCCATCGCCCAAAATTTTTTTCTCGTCAAGCCCGAAATTATTGCAGCGGTGAGTTACAAATTCGTCAAGCTCAACGAATGAGTCGGGATCGAGTAACTTGGCAATACGTTCGCGGGCGGTGCCTTTGCCTTTACCTTTTTGTTTTAATACGGCTTCTTGTCCGCCACCTGCCAGAGCCGCGGCGCGTTTTTCTTCGAGTTCCGCGCAAAGCTCTTCAATGGTTCGAAATCCCAAAACAAGTTCCTCCTTCTTAATATGTAATATACAGCGCTATTATACATGATAGTTAAATTTTCCAGAGTAAAGAGCATTAAAATATTTCTCCGGTGTCGTATTTATAGCTTAACTCGTAGACAGTTTCTGGAGCTATGTCAATTTCTCCGTTGTTCCAAGTGACAGTGCCGTAATCAATCACAGGATTATTAAAAATTTTTTCATCGGCCAAGGGCTTAAAGACTCCTCCTTCAAGTAAGGTAGTATCGAGTAATCTTTTCTCACCTGTTGAAAAAGTTACAAGCAGCATTCTACCGGGTAAAGGCTTTGCTTCTGTTATTTCAATGCCATCGACAAGTTCTCCGGCGTAACAAATACCGTCCTTGATATACATTTTTAATTTCACCTCTTTAATTTAAAGGGGGAATCTTTTTAAAGTGTTCTCCCCTGACGGCCAAGTTCCAAGCGGCGTAGGCTTCTTCTTCATGTAAAGCCAGCCAGCCTGTAATAATTTTTAATTGCTTGTTAGGCAACGCTCCTGCCAATAATTCACCATCAATGGCAATGACAGCTTTATACTCTCCGTAACGAACATGAACATGGGGTTTATTATGCTGTTGTATGTCACGGAACATCATATAAATAATTATTCCAGCGAAGCGGCATAGTTCAGACATATTCATTAGCTCCTAATTTTTAAATGCGCTCTTACCTTGAGCATACATTTCTCTGAGCTTAGGCTTTTCGATTTTTCCGGTCGGATTTCTTGGAACGTCGGCGAAAATAATTTTCCTTGGGCGTTTATATCTTGGAAGGTCAAGACAAAATCTGTCGATCTCTTCTGCTGTGCATTCCATGCCCTGTTTGACTTTTATAATAGCCGCTGGAATTTCTCCGAGTCTGTCATCAGGGAGTCCGATAACCGCAACATCTTGAACTTTTTTGTAAGCGCTCAAGAAATTTTCTATCTCTACCGGGTAAATATTTTCACCGCCCATAATGACAACGTCTTTTTTGCGGTCAACAAGATAAACAAAGCCGTCTTCGTCCTGCATTGCCATATCTCCCGTAAAGAGCCAGCCTTTTTGTATGGCTTCTTTAGTAGCTTCGGGGTTTTTGTAATAGCCAATCATAACGCCGGGGCCTTTGACGCAAAGTTCTCCTGTTTCGCCCTGTTTAACTTCTTCGCCGTGGTCGTCGACGATTTTTAATTTCCAACCGAAGCCGGGGACTCCTATTGCTCCGATCTTGTGAAGATTTTTCAGTCCAAGATGAACACAGCCCGGGCCGGTTGATTCTGAAAGTCCGTAATTAGTATCGTACTGCTGATGAGGAAAGTAATCGTGCCAATGTTTTATTAAAGACGGAGGAATAGGCTGTGCGCCCATGTGCATAAGCCGCCATTGATAAAGATGCCGCCCCTCTAGCTTTATATCTCCGCGGTCAAGCGCCGCTAAAATATCCATGCACCACGGAACTAAAAGCCAAACGATTGTACAAAGCTCCATAGAAATTACATCTAAAATTGCCTTCGGTGACGTTCCTTTTAAAATTACTGCACGGCTTCCAGTGTAGAGCGATCCGAACCAGTGCATTTTTGCTCCAGTATGATAGAGCGGAGGAATACATAAAAATATATCGTCATGTGTAGTTCCATGGTGAACGGCCTCCATGTGGGCTGCTTGCATCAAAGCCGTATGATTATGCAAAATAGCTTTAGGGAATCCCGTTGTGCCTGACGAAAAATATATCGCGGCCTCGTCAATGTCTTCGACTAAAATTTTCGGAGCGACTGACGAACAATTACTCACGGCTTCGTTATAACTTTCGGCGAACGTTGGACAGTTATTTCCGACGAAGAAGAGCAGATATTTTTCACCAAGGGCAAGAACTGTATTTTCCATACGGCCCGTGAACTCCGGCCCAAAAAATAAAATGTCAACGTCTGCAAGCCTGACGCAGTATTCTATCTCGCTTGAAGAATAACGAAAGTTCAAAGGCACAGCGACCGCTCCGGTCTTTAAAATCCCGAAGTAAATCGGCAGCCATTCAAGACAATTCATTAATAATATCGCGACCTTCTGGCCTGGTTTGACTCCTCGCGATATTAAAAGATTAGCGACCCTGTTAGCTTTTTCATCGAAGACTCCCCAAGTTATTTGCCGGCGGTAAGGTTGAGAAGACGTCGGCTGAATGAGTGCGTATTCTTTCCAAGTTGCGCGGAGTGGTTCATGGACTTCGGGGTTAATTTCGACAAGAGCAACCTCATCTCCGTAGAGCTTACTGTTTCGCTCAAGTAAATCTGTAATTGGCATAAAAAAACTTTCCCTTCTTAAAATCTAATTAGCGAATAATTTTACACCATTCAGAAAGCTAATCCTTCCCTTTTTCTAACCACAACCCCTCCGGCCGTCACTTCGTAGCCTTAGGCGTGCTTCGCGACCGGACACCTCCCCTTTTCTAAAAAATTACCCCCTCCGGTTCACTTCGTTCACCACCTCCCCTTTCAGGGGAGGCAAGAGTGTAAAGGGAATAAAGTATCTTGAAAGACGCTCTCGTCCCCCCTGTTAATGGGGGATGTCAACTTGTTGACAGGGGGGTTGCTTTATAACAAGGGCCAAGCTTGCTGGCGAGAAAGTTATCTTTCTTAAAGAAAAGTTATTTTCCCAATTATTTTTTATGGTAGAATTTCAGATTATTGTGCCTTGTAAAAAAACTCAAGGCGATTTTCAAATTCTTAAATTCAAAAAATTTTTTTTAAAAGGAGCCTTTAATTCAAAATGAAAACAGAATTGCTGGGGCAAGAAAAAAATATCGTCAAAATAAAACTCGAAATCGAAGCGGGCGAGTTTACTAAAGCGCTTAACAAAACACTGAGCGAACTGTCTCAGCAGGTGAACGTCCCCGGCTTCCGCAAAGGCAAAACCCCTCGCAAAGTCCTTGAAATGCGCTTCGGCCTCGGAGCAATCTATAACGAAGCACTCGAAAAAATAATCCCCGATGAAATTCAACATATAGTCGAAGATTATGACCTTGAGCCTATCGAAACTCCTACCCTTGACCTCAAAGAAAATATTAAAGAAGGCCAAGATATTACTTGCGAACTTATTTTTGAAGTCCGTCCCGAAGTCGAACTCCCCGAAGTCGAAAATCTTGAAATCGAAAAAGTCGTTACTAACGTTGATGACAATGCCGTCAACGATCTGGAAAAACGAATCAGATTTAACTTAGCCGAAACAAAAACAGTAGAGCGTCCAGTTCAAGACGAAGACCTGATTGCCCTTGAGCTTACGATCAGAACCGTCAACCCCGACGGAACTGAAACAGAACAGCAGCCCAAGCCCAATACTTCCCACGATATTATTAATCTTGCGGATCAGACAGTAAGAAAAGAAGTCCGCGAGGCTTTAATCGGTCATAACAAAGGCGATGAAGTTCAAGCCGTCTTTGAAGTCGAACCGGGACACTACGACAGAGAACTGGCAGGCAAACGAGTCTGTTATAAAATGAAGATCGAAGAAATCTCCGAGTACGTCCTCCCCGAAGTCAACGAAGATTTTTATAAAAAAGTCTTCGGAGAAAACACCGAGATTAAAGACTACGACTCCTTCAGAGCAAGACTCAAAAAAGACATCGAAGAAGAAGTCACCGCTACTAACCTCGAAGACTTACGCGAAAGAGCCGCCGAACTCGTAGCAAGCCAAGCCAAGCTCGAACTTCCCGAAAAATTCATAACCCGTCAAAAAGCTTCACTTAGGAAAGACGACGAAGAATGGGCCAAGAATAATAATATAACTTTGACTCAGGCTTACGCGCTTGACACCGAAGAAGGCCGCAAGGGTTATGACAATCTCTTACAGACAAGAGCCGAAGCAGGCGTAAGAAATGCCCTCGTTATGGACGAGCTTGCAAAGAAATACGACGTTCATTTACAAAAAGAAGATCTCGAAGCAGAATTCGACCGACAAGCTGCACACTTGAACGTTACAAAAGGCTTTATCTCAAAATTCTATTACGAGAACAAGGACAAGCTCGAAAACTTAGAAAGCCGCCTTCGCTGGAACAAGATCGCCGACGTTGTAATCTCTAACATGAAAGTTAAAGAAGTCAGCGAACTTTCAAAGCCCGAAGGTCAAGAACAAAATCAAGGCGAAAATCACGGAGAATAAATTTTATGTCTTATTACATTCCTTATGTAATCGAACAGACCGGCCGCGGCGAACGAAGCTATGACATTTACAGCAGACTTCTGAAAGACCGGATTATCTTTCTTGGCTCCGAAATCGTTGATGACGTAGCTAACTCAATCGTCGCTCAAATGCTCTTCCTTGAAAGCGAAGACCCCGACAAAGATATAAATATTTATATCAACAGTCCCGGCGGAAGCGTCACAGCAGGTCTGGCTATCTATGACACTATGCAGTATATCAAGCCCCAAGTTTCTACAATATGCGTAGGACTCGCCGCAAGCATGGGAGCAATTTTATTAGCCGGAGGCGCTAAGGGTAAGAGGCTCGCTCTTCCTAATGCCGAAGTAATGATACATCAGCCGCTCGGAGGCGCTAGAGGTCAAGCCAGCGATATTGAAATTCAAGCCAAGAATATTATCAAGACCAAAGAACGAATGAATAAAATTCTTGCCCATCATACCGGACAGGATTTTGAAACTATCGCCCGCGACACCGACAGAGATAATTACATGACAGCCGATGAGGCTCTTAAATACGGCCTTATCGACAAGATCATAGAGGCCCGTTAAAAAAATGCCAAGGAAAAAAAATACTAATACAGAAGAACCGCGCTGCTCGTTCTGCGGCAAGCTTCGTTCGCAAGTCAGCGAGATGTTCGACGGCCCCGGCGGCAGCGTGAGAATCTGTGATCAATGCGTAATGCTCTGTAATATCATGATGGCTGGCAAGACCGGCCATCATCTTGATGTTCTCTTAGACAACGAACCCGACGACCCTTCAGATATTATTCCAAGACAGCCCGAAGACGCAAAGCACCGTTACAGAAAAACCGGAACAAAAATTGACAGCATTAAGCCCAAAGATTTAAGCAGCTATTTAGATCAATACGTAATCGGACAAAGCAGGGCCAAGAAAGTTGTTTCAGTTGCAGTTTACAATCATTATCAGCGCGTGAGAAATAATTTATCACAAAACAGTCCCGACGTTGAACTTCAGAAAAGCAACGTCCTCTTGCTTGGGCCTACGGGGTCAGGCAAGACTCTCATAGCTCAAACGCTGGCAAAAAAATTAAACGTCCCCTTCGCTATTGCTGACGCTACGACTTTAACCGAAGCCGGCTATGTCGGCGAAGACGTTGAGAATATTTTAGTAAGACTCTTGCAGGCCGCCGATTATGATCTCGAAGCAGCCGAACGGGGAATTATTTATCTTGATGAAGTCGATAAGATTTCCCGCAAATCCGAGTCAACTTCTATTACTCGTGACGTTAGCGGCGAAGGAGTCCAGCAGGCTTTATTGAAAATTCTTGAAGGCACCATTTCAAACATTCCGCCCAAGGGAGGACGCAAGCACCCTCATCAGGATTTCATTCAGATAAACACGCAAAATATTTTATTTATCTGCGGCGGAGCCTTCGACGGTCTTGAGCCTATTGTGGCAAGGCGCGAACTTCATAAGACTTTAGGCTTCGGCGGTGAGCTTGCCAAAAAATCCGGAGGCTATGAAATTCTTAGCAAAGTTCAGCCTGAAGATTTAGTGACTTACGGATTCATTCCCGAACTTGTCGGAAGAATTCCCGTCCTCGTTGCCCTTGAAGAACTGGACAAGGACGCTTTCATAAAAATTTTACAAGAGCCTAAGAATTCACTCGTTAAGCAATACAAAAAAGTTTTTGAGCTTGACGGCGTAGAGCTTGAATTCACTCCGCAGGCCCTTGACCTTGTAGCAGACTTGGCCGTAAAGAAAAAGACCGGCGCAAGAGGTTTGCGTTCAATCATGGAAAATCTCATGCTTGATCTTGAGTACGAGCTGCCTTCCATGCCGGACGAGAACAAACAGGGAAAGAAATTAATAATCACTCCGGAATTTATTAATAATAAAAATATTCCCTTGGAAGAACTTTTACATGAGTAATAATTTTATTAAGGCCCGGCTTGAAGCTTCGTGCTTTAAACCGGGTCAGCTTTTAGAACAGGACGACTCGCTCCCGGAAATCGCCTTTGCAGGGCGTTCAAACGTTGGAAAGTCGTCGCTGATTAATGCCTTGTTGAATACAAAACTTGCCCACACTGGACAGACTCCCGGCAAGACCCGCAGCATAAATTTTTATCGCATAACTCTTAAAACAGAGTCCGCTAGTGAGTTTCGGCTTGTTGATCTTCCCGGCTACGGCTATGCTGAACGAAGCCGTGACGAGCGCAACGACTGGAAGAAATTAATTTCTGCTTACATGAAAGGCCGCGAAAGTTTAAAGCTCGTGTGTCATCTTGTAGATTTTTGCCACGGGCTTTTAAAGAACGACAGAGAATTGCAGGAATGGTTAAGGGCAAGCGAAAAAAATATATTCGTGATTTTCACGAAGGCCGATAAGATTTCAAAGGGCAAGTGGCGCGCCACGCGAGATAATTATATCCGTGAGGGCTTGTTCTCGTATGACGTGCCTATAGTGACTTCTGCTGAAAGCCGCGAGGGCATTGAAAAATTAAGTGAGTTCTTGATAAATTTTTTGAGTTAAGCTCTTCCGTTGCTCCCGATCATTTTCATTTTCTGAACGACATAACTTTTAACTTCTTCGATTCCGAAGGCCCCGTACTTTTTCGGGTCAAAGCCTTCGGGCGAACCTTTCATGTATTCTTTCACGCCGTGAGTAAAAGCTATTCTAAGATCAGTAGCGTAATTTACTTTACAAGTTCCAAGCCTTATACATTCTTTAACTTGTTCATCAGGAACGCCTGACGTTCCGTGCAAGACTAAAGGAATTTTTACAAGCTCATGAATTTTTTTCAAGACTTCAAAATTTATTTGAGGGACTCCTTTATAAACCCCGTGAGCTGTCCCTATAGCTACGGCTAAAGAGTCGCAGTCTGTACGCTCAACAAACTCTGCTGCTTCGTTGGGATCAGTAAACGGGTTTAAAGTGTGTGAGTTGTCCAAGTCGTCCTCTTTGCCTCCGACCCGGCCAAGCTCAGCCTCAACCGGAATCCCTCTGGCGTGACAGACTTCAACTACAGATTTTGTTAGCTTTATATTTTCTTCAAAGCTTAATTTGCTTCCGTCAATCATGATTGAAGTGTAGCCGGTGTTAAGGGCAAGCATAGCCGTTTCAAAATTATTTCCGTGGTCTAAATGACACACGACAGGAACATCAGCGCGTTCGGCCGCGGCTCTGATATTTGCAAAATAAAAATCTACTCCGGCATATTTAATCGTCCCCGGAGTCGTTTGCATTATGACGGGCGACTTTGTTTC
>JAFSSV010000077.1 GCA_017450825.1 Synergistaceae bacterium | reverse complement strand
TTTCAAGTGCTTTTACTATAGCTTGAAAATAATTCGGGAGAGAGTCTAAAAAACTTTCTCCCGTTTATTTATTTTATGGAGTATAATTTTTTTTACCCAATTCAAAAAAATTAATTCATGAACGGAGGAATTTTTGTCCATGCAGGAACGTAAGATAGTTAATATTCCGTCATTGATCAGCGACTATTACACCAAGGCTCCGGACGTAAGCGAAAAGACTCATCAGGTAGCTTTCGGAACGTCCGGCCACAGAGGAAGCTCGGCCCTTCACAGTTTCAACGAAGCTCACATACTCGCAATCGCTCAAGCAGTCTATGAGCATAGAACAGCCGAGGGCATTAAAGGCCCGCTCTATATCGGAGCAGATACTCACGCTCTGTCCGAACCGGCAATGAGAACTTGTGTTGAAGTCTTGGCGGCCAACGGCGTAGAAATTATTTTGCAGGAAAATTTTGCGCCTACTCCTACCCCTGTCGTATCACGGGCAATTCTTGAACATAATCGTTCGGGCAAAGCTACAGCTGATGGAATGGTCATAACCCCTTCTCACAATCCCCCGACAGACGGCGGCATTAAATACGACCCACCAAGCGGCGGCCCGGCCTCCCCTGAAATCACGAGCAAGATTCAGAACAGAGCTAACGAGTTAATCAAGGCCGGAGTCGATTCGATTAAGCGCATTCCTTTTGAACGCGCAATCAAACTCGATAACGTTCACTTTGAAGATTACGTTATTCCTTATGTCAAAGCCCTTGCTACTGTCGTAGATATGGAAGCGATAGCCAAGTCGGGCCTGCATATCGGAGCGGATCCCTTGGGCGGCTCGGGAATTTATTACTGGAAGCCAATCGCAGAAATCTACGGGATTAAAAATCTTGAAGTCGTCAATCCTAATTTAGATCCTACGTTCTCATTCATGCCTCCGGATCATGACGGCAAAATCAGAATGGACTGCTCCTCGCCTTACGCAATGGCGAATTTAATCAAGCTCAAGGACAGCTACGACATCGCCTTCGGAAATGACACAGACTATGACCGCCACGGCATAGTGACTCCTCAAGGCTTAATGAATCCTAATGCTTATCTTTCTGTAGCAGTTCAGCATTTGTTCACGTCACGCAGCGGCTGGCGCAAGGACGCGGCTGTCGGTAAAACTGTCGTGTCAAGTTCGATAATCGACAGAGTAACCGAAGGCATTGGGCGCAAGTTATGTGAAGTTCCTGTAGGCTTTAAATGGTTTGTTGACGGGTTGCTTGACGGTTCTATGGGCTTCGGAGGAGAAGAAAGCGCCGGAGCGTCGTTCCTTTGCAAAGACGGTTCAGTCTGGACTACAGACAAGGACGGAATCATTATGGACTTGTTAGCGTGTGAGATCACAGCGACAACAGGCAAGAACCCCGCCGAACATTATCAGGAAATCGCGGCAAAGTACGGCACAAGCTTCTATGCCCGTATCGACACGCCCGCGACTCCCGAACAGAAAACCGCGCTCGGAAAATTATCTCCTGATGATATCAAAGCCGACACCCTTGCAGGCGACAAGATCACCGCGAAATTCACAAAGGCTCCCGGCAATAACGCTTCAATCGGCGGTCTTAAAGTCACGACGGCTAACGGTTGGTTCGCTGCTCGTCCTTCGGGAACTGAAAATATCTGCAAGCTTTACGCTGAAAGCTTCGTAAGCCCTGAACACTTGAAGAAGATTCAAGAAGAGGCCCAAAAGATTATCGCGTAAAAAAATTTTTAACTCCCTCTGAAATTTTTTCAGGGGGAGTATATCAATGCGAGA
>JAFSSV010000076.1 GCA_017450825.1 Synergistaceae bacterium | reverse complement strand
TCGTGAAGCAATGACCGCCCACGGATTCAAACCTCTTCCCGAAGAGTGGTGGCACTTCACTTTAGAGAATGAGCCTTACCCGGATACTTATTTCGATTTCCCGATTAAATAAAATCAAAGGAGGAGGCGGCTAAAACCCTTCCTACCTCCCTTCGGTCAGCCACCTCCCTTTTTTCTTTTAACCACAACCCCTCCGGCCCTTGGCCACCTTTTTGTCCGGCCCAAGGGGAGGCTTTGCGGTGGTGGGGGGCTTTAAAGATGAACCCAGCTTGCGGCGAGGGGGTGGGTATTACAGAAGGGGCATAAAAAATTAATTAGAAATGAGCGTATCTTTATACCGTAAGTACGGACCGCAAAATTTTTCAAACGTTACAGGCCAGAAGGCCGCGATTGAAGTCTTAACCAATTCTATTTTAAAAGACCGCGTGGGGCACGCGTATTTATTTTCAGGTTCGCGGGGCTGCGGAAAAACTTCTGTGGCTAGAATCTTTGCTAAGGCTTTAAACTGTCTTGACCGTCAAAAAGGCTTTGAACCTTGCGGAGCTTGCGACAACTGCAAGGCAATCACAGCCGGGGAAAGTTTAGACGTAATTGAAATCGACGGTGCCTCCAACAACGGCGTGGAAAATATCAGGGGACTCAAAGAAAATGTAACTCTTGCTCCGTTCAGTTCTAAATATAAAATTTATATAATCGACGAAGTTCACATGTTATCGCAGGGAGCTTTCAACGCCCTATTAAAAACTCTCGAAGAACCGCCGGAGTATGTAATTTTTATCATGGCAACAACGGAGCCTAACAGAGTCCCCGTCACTATTCGTTCGCGTTGCCAGCATATTCCCTTTCACAGCATAAGCCCTGAAGATATTTTCAAGAGGCTTGAATTCGTTTGTCAACATGAAAATCTTTCAGCAGAGTCGGAAGCACTTTGGGAAATTTCAAGACAGGCTGACGGGGCTTTACGCGACGCTCTTTCACTCTTGGAACAAGTAACGGCCGCTGGAGATGTCACGCTTCCCAACGTTGAAAATATTTTCGGAGCAGGAAGCCGTCCCGCCTTTGAACGATGGCTGAAAACTCTTCGAGAAGATCCCGGACAGGCTTATTTAAATTTAAAGGCTATGTTTGACGCTGGAGCTTCAAGCGTGAGAGTCTTTGAGGAAATGTTTTCGCTTGTTAAAAATCTCTGGCTCGTTTCAAAATGGCAAAATATAAATTCAAGCCTTGGGATTTCGGAACATGAACAGAAATTTTTACATGACGAGGCAAAAAACTGGACGACCGAAAAAATTTTTAATCTCTTGCAGATTATTTTGAGAGTCTTGACTCAAGCAAGACTCGGCGTGAAGAACGATATTTTAATCGGAATGTTCATGCTTTATTTTGAAAATCCTTCGGCCTCCGCTCCTGTTCAAGTTCCCTCGCCCGTAATCATGAACGCCCCGAGTCCCGTAAATATTGCTCCCGCTCCTGCCGCTCAAGCTCAACAAAGCAAAGCCCCCGAAGTTTTAACGGCGGCTAATCAAGTTGAATTCGATCCGGCTTTCAAGGACTCGTTATTAAATCAAGCTCACGAAAAAAATTTTCTTGTCTTCTGCGGTTTGTTTGACGCAAGACCTTATGAGCGCGGCCAAGATTTAATTCTTGATCTTGAACATAAATATAATTACGAAGTTTTAAGACAGGATAGAAATTCTGTCGCCCTTTCAGAGATTTTTAATAATTATTCAAGCGTCATTCTGAAATACTCAACGGCCGAAACTTTTTGCGCTAAAACTCAAGCGCAAGCACAAGCTCAAGCCTCCGGGCCTGAGCCGGTGTTAATGCCAAAAGAATCTCAAGAACTTCAAGCCGAAGTCAAAGAAGTTAAAAAAGAAAGCAGCTCTTCCCCGTTCGCTAAAATTTGCCGCGAATTTGCCAATCTCGGCGCAAAGCCGGAAGTAATTTTAATGACACGCGAAGAGTCTCAAGAAGAAATTGAAAGCGAAGCAGCTGCAGAAATTGAAACAGAGGGAGATGACTAATATAGCAAGCATATAAACCCCCTCCGGCCTTTGGGCCACCTCCACTTTTAAAAAATTAACCCCTCCGCCTCACTTCGTTCAGCACCTCCCCTTACAGGGGCGGCACGGGAGTAAAGGAATAGCTTGCGGCGAGGGGGTTATAGTTTTTTAACTGTGCTTGCTAATAAATTTTATGGGAAAAGAATTTGTACATTTACACGTTCACACTGAATACAGCTTACTGGACGGCGCTATAAGAACAAAAAAACTTGCTCAAAAGGTCGCGGGCTGGGAGCGTAAGGCCGTAGCTATGACAGATCATGGAGTCATGTACGGCGCTGTAGAATTTTATGAGAACTGCAACGCTAACGGCGTTAAGCCTATCTTAGGCTGTGAAACTTACATTGTCCCGCCCGGAACTAATCCAAAAGAAAATAAACGAAGCAATCATTTATTGCTCTTGGCCGAAAATGAAAAGGGCTGGCATAATTTAATCAAGCTTATCTCGTACGCAAATACAGAGGGATTTTATTACAAGCCTAGAATAACTCATGAGCTTCTTGCAAAATTTCACGAGGGCATTATAGCTTCTTCGGCTTGCTTGGCCGGTGAGATACCGCAGTTAATTTTAGCCGGGCGGGAGGATGCCGCCGCTGATACTGCTATAACTTATCAGGGAATAATGGGCAAGGGAAATTTTTTTCTTGAGATCATGCCTAACTCGCTTCCCGAACAAAGCAAAGTCAACACGGCAATAAAAGAAATTTCTAATAAGACAGGCATTCCAGTTATTGCGACAGGCGACGCTCATTATCTTGAAAAAAGCGACTACGAATGGCACAAGACACTTTTAAAAATTAATACTCACGCCGATCCCAATGATGACGCGTTCGGATTTTCCAAAAATGAATTCTATTTAATGTCGCCCGAAGAAATGTACGGGGCTCTAGGTGAGTTTATGCCCGAAGCTCTTACTAATACGATTGAGATAGCAGAGCGCTGTAATGTTAAACTGCCTTTGAAGACAGGGAATTATATTTTGCCTAATCTTGATTTAAAAGAAGGACAGACCCCCGAAGAATCTTTGAGCGAAAAAGCTCACGAAGGACTCAAAAGACGCTTTGACCTGAAGGGACTCCCTGTCCCCGAAAATTATTTAAAGCGTCTTGAATATGAATTAGGCGTTATAAAGCAAATGGGCTTCTCGGCATATTTTTTAATAGTGTCGGGAATAATTCAAGCAGCAAAAGAGCGCAATATCCCAATAGGGCCGGGGCGAGGTTCGGCGGCCGGGTCTGTCGTTGCTTGGAGCTTGCAGATTACGGAACTTGATCCGCTGAAATATAATCTTTTATTTGAAAGATTCTTAAACCCCGAAAGAATTTCAATGCCCGATATTGATACGGACGTTTCAGACAAGGGACGCGATGAATTATTAAAATATATCTCCCAAAAGTACGGAAGCGATCACGTAGCACAGATAATCACCTTCGGGCGAATGAAGGGCCGTCAAAGCGTTAAAGACGTTGGCCGGGCCTTGGGCGTTGATTATGACGTAATGGACAAGACAGCGAAATTAATTCCCGCTATGTCTAAGAGTCTTAACGAGGCAATCGAGTCGACTCCGGAATTGAAAGAACGCTACGAACATGACCCAAGCATAAGAAATATTATTAATACGGCTATGAATATCGAAGGCCTTGCCCGTCACACTTCACAGCACGCCGCCGGAGTCGTAATAACTCCGTGTCCTACTACGGACGTTGTGCCGGTTAAAAGAATCAGTTCAGATCAAAATGATTCAGGCGGTTCGAGTCAAGTAGTAACTCAGTTCACAATGGAACCTGTAGAGAAGCTCGGGCTTGTCAAAATGGATTTCTTAGGGTTAAGCACTCTTTCAATTATTCAAGAGGCCCTTGAGAATATCAAGAACAACGGCAAGACAGTTCCGAATCTCAATAAAATCAATGACGAAATGAACGATCAAAAGACTTTCAAGATTTTGCAGGAGGCCGACACTATGGGAGTATTTCAGCTTGAAAGTGACGGGATCCGGGCAATGTTAAGAAAGTTAAGGATCGACCGCTTTGAAGATCTAGTCGCGGCGCTTGCTATGTATCGTCCCGGGCCTCTTGATAGCGGAATGGTCGATCAGTATATCGACTGCAAGCACGGCCGGGCCAAGCCTGTTTATCCTCATGAATTATTAGAAAGCGTTTTAAAAGAAACTTACGGAGTAATTTTGTATCAAGAGCAGGTCATGCAGTGTGCTTCGGTCTTGGCCGGTTACACTTTGGGCGAGGCGGATATATTGCGCCGTGCAATGGGAAAAAAGAAAGTCGAAGTCATGCAGGAACAGCGCGCAAAATTTTTAGCCGGAGCTGAAAAAAATAAAATAGATCCCAAAAAAGCCAACGAGATTTTTGACAATATTGAAAAGTTCGCGGGCTATGGCTTCAATAAATCCCACAGCGCCGCTTATGCTTTGATCTCTTACGATACGGCATGGCTTAAAGCGAATTTCCCGGCTGAATTCATGGCGGCTTATCTTTCGAGTCAAATGAAGGCCAAGAAGGAAATCTTAGGGCATTATGTCTTAGAAGTCCGACGTAGCGGGATTAAAGTTCTTCCGCCTGATATTAATACTTCAATGGAAAGCTTTACGGCCGTAGGGGCTGTAATTCGTTTCGGGCTTGGAGCCGTGTCGCGTGTCGGACATAACACGATTGAAATGATAGTGAAAGAACGAAGAGCCAACGGAAAATTTCAATCCTTCTGGGATTTTTTAAAGCGCGTTGACATGAGCATGATCAATAAGAGCGTCATAGAAAATCTTATCAAGGCCGGAGCCTTCGATGAACTTGAAAACAATCGCGCCCGGCTGATTAATGCTTTGCCTTTGTTCTTGGAAGCGGCGCAGAACTCAAAGCCTTCGGAACAATTAACTTTCTTTGACGATGGAGCGCTTGAACAGGAAGAGCCGGAGATGCCGGACATTCAAGAATTCGATGAGCATGAGAAATTAAATAACGAGAAGGAAGTCACGGGGCTTTACATTTCCGGTCACCCTTATGAATCTTTTCAGTTTAAGTTCGCTGATTATATTAATTGCTCAATCAAAGATCTTCCGGGCTGGCAGAGTGAAAATTTAAAGCCTGCAATCGGAGGAATTCTCACGGGCTTCAACGAAAAGAAAACCAAGAAGGGCGACTCAATGTGTATCATGCAGCTTGAGGACTCTGAAAATTCTGTTGAGCTTGTCGCCTTCCCTAAGAAATGGGAGGAGCTTAAAGGAAATATTTTCACGGGCAAGCCTTACTTAGTTGAAGGCAAGATTGACGACCGCGGCCAGATGTTAATAGACAAAATAAATTCTCTGGAAGAATTGCCGGGCCAAGCTCAGCGCTATGTAAAAATTTCTATTGACGGCGAAAAATTAGACGCTAAAAAGTTCATGACTGATCTTAGAAATAACAAAGGCAACGCGATCCCGGTTGTTGAAATTAAAAACGAAGAGGGAAGCTGTTTAATTTGCCTCACGGGTCTTAGAGTCAACCCGGAAAAAGTTAAAGAGTTTGTATTTTAAAAGCCTTTTATAGCAAGCACAGTTTATTTTTTATAAACCCCCTCCGGCCTTTGGCCACCTCCCCAAGGGGAGGCTTTATATCGCAGGAATCCTAGCCTCCCTCGGGGGAGGGGAACCGCTTGCGGTGGTGGGGGTTTGTTAAAAGAGGGCCAGCTTGCTGGCGAGGGGGTTTCTTTACAAGAGGCCCCCTTCTGGCGAGGGGGTTATCTATGAAAAAATTTTACAGTTATTTTTCGGTTGAATTCAAAATATTTTTCTATATAATTTCCTTTGTTCAGACTTTATTCAGTTTATATATTTATATTCACTCAAAATTTTTCAAGATATTTTGGACGGGAGGTGAATTTCAAAATGGCGGACAACCCAACGATCGCTGAGATAAAAGCCGCTGAGATTCAAGCCGCGAATTCTATTCAGCAGGCTAAAGAAGATGCCGCGAAAAAATTAAACCGCGCAACTTCGGACGCTGAAAATTCTTTAAAGGAAGCGCGGCAGAACGCGGCCCGCGGTTATCGCGACAAGATACGCCGCGCCGAGGAAGCTGCCGAAGTTAAGGCAAAAGAACTTTTATCAAAGCGTGAAGGCGAAGCAAAAGCTTTTTACGCAAAGAACAAGGACAAGATTCCAGCTGCTGCTTCATTCATAACGGAAGAGGTGATGAAAAAATATGGGAGTAGCCAAGCTTAAAAAGGCGGAACTTTATTATCACAAATCCGTTCATGATCCTATAGCCGCCGCCTTGCAAGAGTCCGGGGCTTGTCAAATTATCAGCACGCTTGAAGCTGAAGGCGAATTTCATAAAACGCCCGCTGAAGTTGACGCTCTTATCTCTTGTACGGAGGATAAGCTCGCCGATGTTCGTTATTTGAATCGAACGCTTACGCCGCATTATGTCGACCCTATACCGGCCCTCGACAGAATGCTTGGCGAACGTCCCGACGTAACTATGACTGAACTGGCCGAGCTTGCGTCCAATACGGATTTGAAAGCGCTGTGTGAAAAGACTCGCGCAGTTGAACACGAAGCAGGGAACGTGAGATTAAAACTTTCTGAAGCTAGATTAAACAGTTCGATTTTAGCTTCGTTAAGTTTTCTTGATTACCCCCTGTCGATCTTCACTGAAGGCACTCAGACTCTTACAGCCTTGGCCGGAAATATCAAGACAGATAATATTCCGGCATTGAGGGCCACCTTGAGCGAGAAATTTTCACAGGACACGGAGTTATTGACAGCTCCTTATGACGAGAAGAAAGACAAAGGCCAGGAAGTTTGCGCCGTTATCATGTATGTTCGTTCGATTGAGTCCGAAATACGTGAGCTTGCGGCCAAGAACGGCTTGTCTTTAATTGAAGTGCCCGCGTCATTCGCTTTGACCCCGGCCGAAGAAAAAGAAAAAATTACAGCCTCAATCTCTGAACTTGAAGCCGAAGATTTAAAACTTACTGAAAAGCTCAAAGCTCTTGCTCAGGAAAATATGTTGACTGTCCAGAAGCTTTCTGATTATTACAACAGTCTGGCCGCTCGTTACAACGGCACGGCCAAGAGTGACGAAACAGATTGCACAATGCTCACGAAGTTCTGGATTCCTGTTGCAAAGTGTGAAGAGCTTACGGCCAAGCTTGAAGCAATCAGTCCGGAGGTCGAATTGATTTTCAGCGATCCCGCGCCTGACGAAGAGCCGCCGTCGTTATTAACTAACGGGGATCTTGTGAGGCCGTTTAATATTTTGACGGAGTTATATTCTTCGCCGACTTACAGGGGCATTGACCCAACGCCTTTACTTGCGCCGTTCTTCTGGCTTTTCTTTGGAATGTGCCTTGGCGATGCGGGCTATGCGCTTGTTGTCTTCGGGACTATTCTTTATGTCTTCAAGAAATATAAAAAAATGTCCCTTGGCGTTAAAGATTTTATAAAACTCTTTTTATTCTGTTCGGTGTCTACGTTTATATACGGCGTAATTTCCGGGAGTTTCTTCGGGAATTTCATTGACAGCTTTGTGCCTGTCTTAGTCCCGTTGAAGAATTCTTTAATGCTTGTTGATCCTATGACTAACCCGATGCAGGTTTTAGGCATTTCGCTTTTAATAGGAGTTGTGCATTTAATGTTCGGGTTATTAATCGCGGCTTATGACAAGATAAGATCCGGTTTTATTTTTGACGCTATAGGGAGTAATCTTTCATGGTTCTTCTTTATCGTCGGCCTTTGCTTAATGGGAGTAGGAATGGCTGGAATGCTTCCGGCGCATTTCACGCAGATTGGGCAGGCTATGGCGATTATCGGAGCTGTGATAATTTTCTTCTACGCCGGCAAAGAAAAGAAGGGAATTATCAACAAGATTATTTCAGGGTTTTTAGCGCTCTACGGTTCTACGTCATATCTTGGAGATATTTTGAGCTACAGCAGATTATTAGCGCTCGGCTTCGGTTCGGCCGTAATCGGAATGGTTATCAATTTGCTCGGCGGACTTGCCGCTAACATTCCGTATATAGGCTGGCTTGTTGCTATAGTCGTAGTAATCGGCGGACATATCTTCAGCATATTGATTAACATACTTGGCTCGTTTGTTCACCCGTTGAGGCTTCAGTATGTTGAATCCTTTGGCAAGTTTTATTCTGGCGGCGGTGAACCCTTCACCCCGTTGACGCTCTCGCATGAATTTGTAAATGTGAAGGCGTAAGATTTTTTAATTAATTTTTATTTGAAAGGAAGTAATTACTATTATGTTAGGACTTTCACTCGCTTTATTTGGCGCGGCACTGGCGGCGGCTCTTGCCGGTATAGGTTCAGCAATCGGAATAGGCGTTGCAGGCGGCGCGGCTGCCGGTGTTATGACCGAAGACCCTAATAAATTCGGCTCATGCTTAATCCTTCAGGCTCTCCCCGGCACACAGGGAATTTACGGACTTTTAATCGCTTTCTTTGTTCTCAACAAGCTTGGCCTTCTTGGCGGAGCAGGCGCAGTTGATCTCACATGGAATCAGGGCCTTCAGATTTTAGCCTCATGCCTTCCTATTGCTGTAGTCGGCTGGTATTCAGCTATATGGCAGGGCAAAACTTCAGCGGCTTCGATTCAAATGATTTCAAAGAAGCCCGAGGCAATGGGTAAAGCGATTATCCTTCCGGCCATGGTCGAAACATACGCAGTCCTTGCCCTTCTTACGAGTATATTAATGCTCATGGGAGTTCAGGTAGGCTAGTCGGGCAGGTGTTGAAGAATGGCACTTGCTGACATTAAAGCAAAAATCAAAGCCGACGCGCAGGCAAAAATCAAAGCTATCGAAGCTGAAAATGACGACAAAGTCCGCGAGATCAGCCGCAAAGTCAACGCCGAAATCAAAGAAGTTCAGGACTCTTACGCCGTAAGACTCGGCAAGGAAGAGCCGGAAGTTTTAAGAAGACGCGAAATCGTAGCGGGACTCGACGCGAACAGAATCGATCTTGGAGTCCGCCAGCAGCTTGTGGGCGAAGCCTTCGACGCTGCTTTAAAACAGTTAGTCGAAATGAATCCGGATAAATACGTAAAGTTCGCTGACTGTTTAATGACGCAGGCCGTCAAGACCGGACATGAAGTCGTCTTCGTAGGCAAAAACGAAAAGCATTTAGACCAGCGCTGGATAGACGGCTATAACGCGGCGCATAACACACAGCTCACGATCTCACCGGAAAAGCTTGCTATAGCCGGCGGCTTTGTTCTTAGGAACGAGAAGATCGACACTAACTGCTCATGGGAAATGTTAATCGCTGACGCAAGAGCAGATATTGAAGCCGACGTAGCTAAACGGTTATTCGCGTAAGGAGGTGGCGCAGTGAGTTACGTATACACCGTAGCAAGATTACGGGGTATGGAAAATCACTTACTGGACGGAGCGTTTTTTTCGCGCCTTATGGACAGCGCAAGCATCGACGACGCAGTTAAAGCACTTGGCGAAACGTCTTATTCTCAATGGATTTCCCAAAGCAGCGGAGTAAATTTTGACAAGGCTATAGACGCTGAAATTCTGGCGACCTGTGAAGAGCTTAAAAGCTTTGTCCCGGATAAAGAACTGCTTGATATTTTCAGGCTTCCTTATGATTTTCATAACGTGAAAGTTTTATTGAAGGGCCTGTTCAAAGTTCGGGGCGGCGACACCGAAGGACGGCGCTATGATTTGATTTCAAAGCTTGGGACGATCGACACCGAAGAGCTTACGAATTCAATCGAAACTGAAGAATATGGCTTCTTGCCTTACGGGCTTACGGATTTAATCCCGGCCTGCTGGACTCTCTGGGATCAGACGAAGAACGCACAGGCCGTAGAGCTTTTAATAGATCACGCTATGTTCAAGGCTATGCTTAACGTAGCTGAGAATTTAAAGATGCCCGATATTATTCAGTGGGTAAAGTTCAAGATCGACGCTGAAAACTTGCGCGCGGCTATAAGGCTTGCAAGAATGAAATACGACCCGGCCAAGTCATTGCCCTTCTTCCATGAAGGCGGGACAATCAGGCCGGACGATATGGCGAAATTATTAAACGAGCCGCAGGAAACTTGGAGCAGGATTCTTTCTTATACTGATATAGGGAGCGTCTTGGGCGCTTTGTCCGAACAGTCGGATATGAAGGCCGCCCTGTCCGATGTTTCAAAAGCTCTTGATGACTATTTATTAAAAGTCCTTGAGAAAGCGAAGTACTCAATGGACTCGCCGGCTAACGTTCTTTTATTCTTGCTCACGAAAGAAGCCGAAGCCCGTAACATGCGCGTAGCTCTTGTATGCGTGGCCGGAGGACTTGACAGGGAATTCGGAAGGAGGCTGTTAAGCAATGGCAGATAGCAGACCAATGGCGGCCATAGGAAATTATGAAATGGCTTTGCCCTTTCAGGCTGTCGGAGTCAAAAGCGTAATTTTAACTGCTGAAAATCGAAATACCTTTGAGGCGACGTTAGAGCAGCTTGCGCGAGAAGATTATGCCGTAGTCTTTATACAGGAAGATTTGTTCGTAGAGTTTACGAGCAAAGTCGAAGAAATTAACGATAAATATTCAACCAGCGTTCTCCCTGTTCCCGGGCCTTCGGGTGCAACGGGCGCGGGGCTTGCTTCGTTCAGAGGCAGCGTAGAAAAGGCCGTTGGTATGGATATTTTTGCAGAAAGATAAAAATTCGGAGGCGGGAGATTATAAAAATGCCTGATAAAAAAGAAGTTAAAGGAGTAATAGAGAGGATCTCCGGCTCTCTAGTAGTAGCCAGCGGAATGGCCGGCGCTAGTATGCAGGACGTTGTGCATATCGGCGAGCTTGGCCTTGTTGGTGAAATACTTGAGGTCAACGGCGACAAAGCATCTATTCAGGTCTACGAAGAGACTTCTGGATTGATGCCCGGCGAGCCCGTTGTATCAATCGGAGAGCCTTTGAGCGTAGAACTTGGGCCTGGAATTATTGAACAGTTCTATGACGGAATTCAAAGGCCGCTTGAATTAATAGAGAAGGCCGCGAAGAGTCATTATATTTCACGCGGAATCAGCGTCCCCGCTCTTAACCGTGAGAAAAAATGGGACTTCCAGCCAAAAGTTAAAGTCGGCGATGAAGTTATAGCCGGAGATATTCTCGGTGTAGTTCAGGAAACTGTCGTTGTCGAACATAGAATAATGGTGCCTTACGGAGTCAAAGGCAAAGTCGCAAGCATTGCCAAGGGTGAGCATACTATCGAAGAAGTTATCGCTGTAATTGACGACAACGGAACAAAGCACGAAGTCAAAATGCTTCAGCGCTGGCCCGTTAGAAAGCCTCGTCCCGTTAAGACCCGTCTTGCCCCTAACGTCCCAATGACGACAGGTCAAAGAGTAGTTGATGCTTTCTTCCCTGTAGCGCTTGGCGGTACGGCTTGCGTCCCCGGGCCTTTCGGTTCAGGAAAGACGGTTATTCAGCACCAGTTCGCGAAATGGGCGCAGGCTCAAATAGTTGTCTACGTTGGATGCGGCGAACGCGGAAACGAAATGACAGACGTTCTTTTGGAATTCCCGGAGCTTGACGACCCTCAGACCGGCCAGCCCTTAATGAAGAGAACGACTCTTATAGCTAATACTTCTAATATGCCGGTTGCTGCTCGTGAAGCCAGCGTCTATACGGCTATAACCCTTGCTGAATATTATCGCGATATGGGTTATTCAGTCGCGCTTATGGCCGACTCTACAAGCCGATGGGCTGAGGCCCTTCGTGAAATGTCCGGACGACTTGAAGAAATGCCCGGCGAAGAAGGTTACCCGGCTTATCTTGGAACCCGTCTTGCAAGCTTCTATGAAAGAGCAGGCCGCTGCATAGTAAACGGCAAAGAGGGCCGCGAGGGTTCAATTACAGTTATAGGGGCCGTATCGCCTCCCGGCGGCGACTTGTCCGAGCCTGTCACGCAGAATACTTTACGAGTTACAAAAGTCTTCTGGGGACTCGATGCCAATCTTGCCTATCAAAGACACTTCCCGGCAATCAACTGGCTTTCAAGTTATTCGCTTTACACTGAAAGGCTTGACGCTTACTGGGACGAAAAATTTGACGATCAGTGGAGCGGTTTGAGAGTCGAAGCAATGAGTCTTCTTGAGCAGGAGTCACAGCTTAACGAAATCGTAAGGCTCGTAGGTATTGACGCTCTTTCACGCGATGAAAGAATGGTCATGGAAACGGCAAAGTCTTTGCGTGAAGACTTCCTTCACCAAAACGCCTTCCATGAAGTTGACACTTACGCTTCAATGGAAAAGCAGTTCAAGATGTTGAAGACCATTGTTAATTTCCATCATGCCGGACTTGACGCTCTGCACAAGGGCGCGCCTATGAATAAATTATTCAACTTGCCCGTCCGTGAGCAGATAGCGAGAATGCGTTATCTTGAAGAAAAAGACATTGGCCAGATTGATAAGCTCGATGACACAATCAAAGAGCAGGTAAACTCAATAATACCTGTTGGAGGTGACAGCAATGCTGCCTAGAGAATACAGAACAGTTTCAAACATTTCCGGCCCTCTTATGATGGTCGAAAAGACTCAGGACGTTCGTTATGATGAGCTTGTCGAAATCACTTTGAGCAACGGCGAGAAACGCCGCGGCCGTGTTCTTGAAATTGAAAGCGATCGCGCATTAGTTCAGGTCTTTGAAGGAACGTCAGGGATCGAAAACGAAGATACTAAAGTTCGTTTCTTAGGAAAAGTTTTGACTCTTCCTGTCGCCAGAAATATGCTTGGCCGAGTCTTCAACGGACGAGGCGAACCTATTGACGGCGGAGCGCAGTTACTGGCCGAACAGAATTTGGACATTAACGGAATGCCTATGAACCCGTTCTCGCGTGACTTCCCGTCAGAGTTTATTCAGACCGGAATTTCCACGATTGACGGACTTAACCCAATGGTTAGAGGACAGAAGCTCCCGATTTTCTCGGCTTCGGGTCTTCCGCATAACAGAATGGCCGCACAGATTGCCCGTCAAGCTACGGTTATCAGCGGTCATGAAGATTTCGCGGTCGTCTTTGCGGCTATGGGCATTACGTTTGAAGAAGCTTCGTTCTTCATGGAAGATTTCAGAAGGACAGGAGCCTTACAGCGTACAGTCTTGTATATCAACTTGGCCGACGACCCCGCGATCGAAAGAATTTCAACGCCCCGTATCGCCCTCACTGCTGCGGAATATTTAGCCTTTGAATGTGATATGCACGTTGTTGTAATTCTCACGGACTTGACGAACTATTGCGAAGCCTTGAGAGAAATTTCTGCGGCTCGTAAAGAAGTTCCCGGCCGCCGCGGCTATCCCGGTTATCTTTATACAGACCTTGCGACAATGTACGAACGCGCCGGAAGGTTGAAGGGCAAGAAAGGATCTATCACTCAGATTCCGATTTTGACAATGCCCGAAGACGATAAGACTCACCCGATCCCCGACTTGACAGGATACATAACCGAAGGCCAGATAATTTTGAGCAGAAGCTTACACCGTCAGGGAATTTATCCGCCTGTTGACGTTATGCCTTCCCTTTCAAGACTTAAAGACAAGGGAATCGGACGCGACAAGACACGCGAAGACCACGCCGACTTAATGAACCAGTTGTTCGCGGCTTATGCCCGAGGCAAAGAAGCCAAAGAACTCGCGGTCATTTTAGGAGAAGGCGCTTTGTCTGACGAAGATAAAGCCTTCGCGAAGTTCTCTACTGTCTTTGAAGATAAATATATCCGTCAGGGTGAGTACGAGAACAGAACAATCAAAGAGACTCTTGAGCTAGGCTGGAACTTGCTCACCATGATTCCTGTCAAGGAACTCAAGAGAATCAGAGATGCTTATATCGAAAAATATTTGAACCCTTTGTTAAAGGCTAAAGCTGAAAAGGGCGACGCGTAAAGGAGGGATTTGACAGTGGCTCGTATCAATGTCAACCCTAACCGTATGGAGCTGTCGCGGCTCAAGAAGAGACTCGCCGTAGCAAAGCGCGGGCATAAGCTTTTAAAAGACAAGCAGGACGCTTTGATTAAAGCCTTCCTTGAGAAGGCCCGTGCAGGCAAAGAGTTAAGAGAGTCGGTTGAAAAGGAATTAGCTGAATGCTACGGGACTTTTGTTCTTTCACGTGCGCAGACAACGCCGGAAATTTTGGAGCAGGCTTTAATTTTTCCGGGCGCAAAGTCTACGCTCAGCGTTCAATGGCATAACGTAATGAGCGTAATGGTTCCTGAGTATGACGTTAAGCAGGAAGGCAACCCGGTTAATTACGGTTTTGTTAATGTGCCTTTGCTGCTTGATGCCGCGCTTGAACAGTTCAGCAAGTTAATCGTGAGACTCTTACATCTTGCAGCCGAAGAGAAAGCGATTAGATTAATGGCCGGTGAGATTGAAAGGACGCGCCGAAGGGTCAACGCTCTTGAGTACGTCATGATACCGAACTTGGCCGAGACTATTCGCTAAATAAGCATGAAGCTTGATGAGCAGGAACGTTCAACTTTGAGCCGCTTAATGAAAATCAAAGAAATCGTTTCGGCTTAGAAAAAATTTTTTTTAAACTCCCTGTTGATTAACGGGGAGTTTTTTTTATAGTAAAAGCACTTGAAAATAACCCCCTCGCCACTTCGTGGCCCTC
>JAFSSV010000075.1 GCA_017450825.1 Synergistaceae bacterium | reverse complement strand
TTTGTGTAGCAGGAATCTTAGCCTCCCTCGGGGGAGGGGAACCGCTTGCGGTGGTGGGGGTATTTCCACAAAAATTCTTTTTTAAAGCAACCCCCTCCGACCTTTGGGCCACCTCCCCTTTTTTTAAATCAACCCCTCCGAACTCACTTCGTTCGGCCACCTCCCCTTTCAGGGGCGGCAAGGTGTAGACAGAATAGAAGGACTCCCTGCGCCCCCTGTTAAGGGGGAGAGGGCCACGTAGTGGCGAGGGGGTTAATTAAAAAGGCCAAAGCCGTCCCTGTAAGGGAAGGGGGACCGCTTGCGGTGGAAGGGTTCTGGCGAGGGGATTAATAATAAAAAAAAGCCTCCCTGTAACCGGGAGGCTATATCTTCCATAAAAATTAACGCTTCGAGAACTGTCTCTTTCCTCTTGCACCCTTTTGACCGAACTTCTTGCGCTCGACCATTCTGGGATCTCTTGTCAAGAGTCCTTCTTTCTTGAGGGCGGGTCTTAAATCAGGATTCATTTTGATTAATGCTCTAGCTATGCCGAGCTTGACCGCTCCAGCCTGTCCCGTCAAACCGCCGCCGGAGGCATTAACAAAAACATCAACGCGCCCCTCTACACCGGCGGTCTTCAAAGACTGATAGACCTGCGACTGCCATACAAGGCGCGGGAAATATTCTTCGACTGCGCGGTTATTGATCTTTACTTCGCCAGTTCCCATGCAAATTCTAACGCGGGCAAGTGCATTCTTTCGGCGGCCTGTTCCCCATGTAAATTTATCGTCTGCCATTTTTTATTTACCTCATAAATTAAATCTCAAGAGCTTCAGGGTTCTGCGCGGCGTGAGGATGATTAGGGCCGGCGTAAACTTTGAGCTTGCTGGCATATTTGAGCCTGTTCCTCGGGAGCATTCCCTTAACAACATGATGGAACAAAGCTTCGGGCTTTGTCTTGACGAGAAAGCCCCATGTAGTTGAGCGATAGCCGCCCGGGTGTCCCGTGTGATAATGCCAGGTTGATTGGGAGGCTTTGTTGCCGGTTAATTTAACTTTTTCGGCGTTGATTACGATTACATAGTCGCCCGTGTCAACGTGAGGTGTATAAGTGGGCTTGTTCTTGCCCGTGAGAATTTTTGAAATGACCGCCGCCAAACGACCTAACGATCTGTCCGACGCGTCAATAACATACCATTTTCGTTCGACTTGGCCGGGTTTTGCCAAGTATGAGCTTGAGCCCGTCATGATAAAAAAATTTTCCTTTCAAAAAAATATTATTTACAACTTTTATAACTTACTTACGGTGAACGGGGGCTTTGTCCACGTAATTCGCTATTTTACATTAATAAGGCGTTTGTTTTCAAGCGCGCCGGGGAGTCTTCCGCGCTTGGCCAAGGGCTTGCCCTCAATCTCTTTTAAGTCCATTGTCATATCCATCGGCACAGCGTGAGCGATATAACTTCCTACTCCGAAAATATCAGCTCCGGCCTCGGCAAGTTCTTTAATTCTTGTTGGATTAAGGCCGCCGGACACAACTATTTTAACTTTGTTAAAGCCTTCATGATTTAACCTGTAGCGCATTTCTTTGACAAGTTCGACCGTAACGCCGCCTCGTTCGCTGGGCGTATCGAGTCTCACGGCGTTGAGCCTGTCGCCCATAGCACGGGCAAGCCTCAAAGCCTCTTCGCATTCGTCATGGAAAGTATCAACTAAAAACGTTCGGCCGACCTCCGGAGGCATAGCCGCGTCATAAGCTTCAGCAAGTTTCAGAGTATCTCCCATTATCAAAATCGCCGCGTGAGGAACAGTTCCCGAAGGTTCTCCGCCTGCAAGTTTAGCGCCTAAGATACAACTTGCAGCAGCACAGCCTCCGAACTTCACGGCTATAGCTTCCATTACAGGAGAAATAGCCGGGTGAAGGTGCCTTGCTCCGAATGAAAGAACGGGCTTCCCGTTTGCAGCCTCAACGCATTCACGCGCAGCCGTTGCCCATGCACAGGAACTTGAAAGAATCCCTAACAAATCCGTTTCATGATAGCCAAACGCGCCGTAAGGGCCGGTTATTCTCACTAAGACTTCTTTGGGCGAAAAGTATTCGCCTTCGGGGATAGCTTCGATTTTGACCGGAGCGTCTTTTAAAAGCTCAAGGACTTGATCAAGGCCGGCGAACATTCCGTGAGTACGCGTGAAGATTTCAGCCGTAACAGGAGTGTCAAGCTTATTGACTAATCTAAGAACATCGCGGGTATTAATGAAATAAATACCTGTCGTTGCGCCTGATTTAATTTCTTCGTGGGATGCGCTGAATAAGCGATTGGGATTTACCTTCAGGGCGGTTACATCTCTGAGGGAGTCTAACAATTTTGATTACCCTTTCTGTTTAAATTTTTCTTACTGAATATAAACTATCAAGAACGAAGTGACCATGAATACGGCCGCAAGAGCAATCGTGATTTTAGTTAAGGGCGTGAAGCGCTGCCACTGTCCTGAGTCTGCTGCTTGAGTTCCGCCGCCGAAGACTCCGCCGAAGCCGCCCTGCTTGCGCTGCTGTAAAAGAACTATGCAGATCATAACAAGCGACACGATTATATGAATACAACCTAAAAAGATTTTCATTAAAAATTTTTTCCTTCCGGTTTTGAAATTTAAAATTAAAAAAACTTGATTAGTATAATACAAAATCCTTTGAGTTGCTAATATAAAAAATTTTTTACTACAGGTTTTCATTGCGCCCCCTCTTTTTTTAAAATCAACCCCTCCGCCTCACTTAGTTCGGCACCTCCCCTTACACAGGGGAGGCAAGGTGTTAAAAAAATAGAAGATGTCGAAAAACTCTCTCGTCCCCCCTGTGAAGGGGGGAT
>JAFSSV010000074.1 GCA_017450825.1 Synergistaceae bacterium | reverse complement strand
CGGCTACTTCGCTCAAAGCCTCAAGTATCATATCCTTAATATCTTCTTAGCTGACGCTCGCAGCAGCTTGAGCTTCAACTTTTTCAGGAGCTTCAATCAGGAACGAAGCACCATCGGCCAAGTTCGTTAATCTTGCAAGGAATAAGCTTCCCTTTCCGATAATCATTGCACGCTTGATCTTGCCTTCGTTGATAAGCTCAAAGGCCGGGCCAATGAAAGGAACTCCGGCGGGAATATGTCCCTGCGTATGAGCATAGCCGATTGTCCCGTGTTCTTTAATGAATTTCATCATGTCGGCTTTCTCTATTGCTTTTTTCATGACGGCCAAGGCCGCTATCATTTTGATATTAGCTAAAGGAACATTTCCGGCTCCAGCCGGTTCGGTGATTTCGTGATTTTGTAATTCCGGAGCGTATCTGTCAACATCAGAGAAAGTTAATCCGGCGGCCTGAAGAGGCTCAAAGGTCAAAGCACTCGTTACAGCTTGAGGCGCTCCGCCTGCTCCTACTGTATGCTTGCCAAGTACGTCAAGACGCATTACAGGCATTGTTCCGTCATCGGGAACTAAAAGAACTGCAAAGCTTCCTACGCAATCTTCAAGGGCTAATAAATTTTTCTTTACGTGGTCTCTTGAGTTCATGTAAAGTTTAGGAATCGAACCGCCAGCAACGACAGCAATATTTTTTCTTGCTCCCGAAGCAACTTGAGCAGCAGCGTTAATCATAGCGTTGACAGGCCCGGCACAGAAACCGCGGACATCACAGCCGGACGCGTTGACACAGCCCGCAACTTCAGCAATAGCCTTCGCAAAATTTCCTCCGGCCCTCTGTCCTACGTCGCCCGCTCCTTCTTCGCTGCATTCGATAACAAAATCTAAATCATTGGGATTTAAACCGCTGTTCTTTAATAAATGTAAAAGAGCTAAAACTCCGCTGGCTTTTCCGGCCAAGTTCTCAAGCAAAACATGAGCAGTCAAGCATGGATCTGTAGGGTGTCCGCTTCTGATACAGCCTACGGGCTTCCCCTCACAATATAAATACAAGCCTGCGCGTTCTTTAACTTCGGTGTCAATCTCTGAGATCTCGTGCATGTTCTTTGAACGTACAACGCGCTTGACGATTGCTTCGGTTATAACGGGGTCTTCGGCTAATTTTGCGCTGACTTTCTCGGCAAAGCTTTTTTCAAGCCAGACTAATTCAAATTCATCGCAAGCTGAAATCAATCCTAAAAATTCATCTTCGGGCATAAGCTCACCGAATTTTCCGTAGCGCTTTGCTTTTTCATCTGGAAGGGGATTATCTACCCACGGAGTTTTCAAAGACTCGAACTCTTCGTAAGAAATTCCGCCGATATAAGTCTGATTAGGGGCATAGTGCAGCGCTTGGTCATAACTCTGTAAGAATTTCGGCAAGTTTTCAAGATATTCTTGTTCTTGTTCCTTGCCGCTGTGGAAGGCTTCCCATGGAGTTCCGCCGTAATGAGAACCTGTTTCAGGGGCGTGATTAAGACAATACGAGTAACTTTTTATTCCGACTTTCATATTTAATTTTCTCCTGTTTATAAAAAAGCCCGGAGGCGTAAAAAAATTCCCCCGGGCTTTGAAATTTTCAAATGCTAGGCTTCAATAACGTTTTTGCTATATTGATCGCGCATACCTTTAACTGCTGCGGCCAGTGCTTCTGGATCAAGCACCATTTCCATCATGCTGATTTGCTCTTCCCATGCTGCGGGGTCGCATTCAGCTCTGATTATCGGGTCAAAAATATGATATACAGGGAGTTCCAACGAAACTCCGGCGAGTGGGCCTGCATAAGTCGGATCACCGGCTGTAACTGTCTCGGCGTAAATCTCTGCGCCTTCCGCGTCAGAAGAACCAAGAATTACAACACAATCTGTTCCGAATTTTTCTCCAGCGTCCTTAACACGCTGCTGATTTTGCAAGTCCATCGCACCTGCGGCCGTTCAGACAAAACACTCGGTAGCTGAGAAAATTATCTCTGCTCCGCTGTCCTTCAAACATGCTTCCATTGCCGGGCCGGGAACGCCGTCGCGCTCACCGAGAAGCAATAATTTTTTTCCCGCCAGTTTTCCCATGTTTGACACCTTCCCTTTCTTTTTAGAATTTTAAATTTTTTTGCTGATGATTATTATAGAATTTCAGATTTTTTTTTACGCGGTTAAGCCATAAGCTCGTCAACTTTCGCTGTGATTGTTTCAATGGTCAGATCATCTCCGCCGAGTCTGGCTACTTCAGCGCCGTCCTTATAAAACAGGAACGTAGGCTGAGCCATTACGGCCGGTCTTACCATCATTGCTACGCGGCGATTCTTTGAAGTATCGACAGAACAGAATTTGAATTTGCCCTCGTACTTGGGATTTTCGGCTAACTCGTGGTATTTAGGCATAAGCGCCATGCACGGCCCACATTTAGGCCCCCAAAAGTCTAAAACCGCAGGAACGGGAGAATTCTTAAATTCTTCTTCAAAATTTTCTTTGGTTATTTCAACTATTGCCAAGATAAATCACCTCACATTTTTTTTCGATTACGAACAATTTTCGCTGAAAAAATTATACACGTCAACGCTGGAAAATCCTATAGACAGTGTCATATTTTTCGTTATTGATTTTGTTATTAATTTAAATGAAAATGCAAAGCGCTGAATGATTATAGAATTTCCAGAAAAAAATTTTTTATGATGTTTTAAGCCAGTTTGACAAATTTTTTTTTCATATTTTCAAATTCAAAAGGATGTGAACTTCAATAATGAAACTTGAAATAGGAGCATTCCATGTCAAGGACATTTGCTTCGGAGATAAGACTTGCTATTCTTCGGGTGTCCTTATGTTAAACAAGGAAGAACTGCTGAAGGTCGTTAAAGAAGACGAGCATATTACGACAGCCGATTTAAAAATCGTTCACCCGAGCGACAATGTTATTTTATGCCCGGTCAAGGAAGCTGTAGAAATGCGCTGCAAAGTCTCCGGCGGCCACGGTATTTTCCCCGGTGTCCTGTCAGAAATGGAAGTAGCAGGCCAAGGCCGTACACATTGCCTTCAGGACTGCTCGCTTATCGTAGTCGGTGAACACGCTGGCGGATTCCAGGACGGCGTTATAGCTATGGGCGGAAAGTATCAGCACCATACTATATTCGGCGATATGGTTAATCTTGTCTTGGTTGCAGACACTGACGAAGATTTTGAGCGACACGAGCAACAGAAGAAAAATCACGCCCTTAGGTGGGCAGGTATGAGGCTCGCCGAATACATCGGCCAATGCGTCAAGGACTTAGAGCCGGAAAATATTGAAGTCTATGACCTCCCGGCACTTAACGCCCGCGGCCCTGAAGTCGATAAGTTGCCGCGAGTCGTTTACGTTTTACAGCCGCAGTCCCAAATGGAAACAATGGGATATAACACTTTAATTTACGGCTGGGACGCTAACCACATTCTCCCGACGTTCATGCACCCGAACGAGTTACTTGACGGCTGCATGGTGTCGGGGTCATTCATGCCGACAAGCTCAAAGATTTCTACTTATGAGTTCGCTACTAACCCAATGATTAAAAAGTTATATGAGCAGCACGGAAAGACTATTAATTTCTTGGGCGTTATTATGTCGACTCTTAACGTTAAGATGGACGAGAAAGTCCGCTGCGTAAAAATGGCCGGACAGATCGCCACGAGCCTCGGCGCTGATGCCGCTGTCGTAGTCGAAGAAGGTTACGGCAACCCGGACGTTGATTACACAGCTATGTTAGTTGAACTTGAGAAGCTTGGAATTAAGACGATTGGCCTTAGCGACGAATGCACGGGACGCGACGGGGCTTCACAGCCGTTAGTATCAATGAACCCCGCTACAAACGCCCTTGTCACTACAGGCAACGTTTCTCAAATGTACGAGTTCCCCGCTGGAATGGAAGTCATCGGCGAACTTGAAGCACTCGCAAGAGACGGAAATTCAGGCGGATGGGAAGGCTGCATAAGGCCGGACGGTTCATTCGTTATGGAAAATAACGGAATGTTCTGCGCCAACCATATAAGCGGCTACTCGAAGCGTACATGCGCTGATTTCTAATATAAAGGGGTGAGAAAAATTATGAAAGCTATTCACTATATCAATCAGTTTTTCGGACAGATTGGCGGAGAAGACAAAGCAGATCAGACTCCGATCTTTCATGACGGATTAATCGGCTGCTCTATGATGCTCAATGCTATGGTGAAGCCGGATATCGAAGTCACTAATACTATCGTTTGCGGCGACAACTACATCACTAATCACACTGACGAAGCATTGAAAGAAATTTTTGCTTTCCTTGATACAAAACAGTTTGATATTTTCTTTGCCGGCCCGGCGTTCATGGCTGGACGTTACGGCGTAGGCTGCGGGATCGTCTGCAAGGCCGTAGCTGAAAAGTATCACGTCCCCGTAATAACTTCAATGAACGAAGAGAACCCCGGCGTTGAAGAATACAAAGCAGTAGCTTATATCTTCAAAGGCGGCCGTAAGTCTACGTTCATGAAGGCTGACGTTACAGCAATGGCTAACTTTGCAAAGAAGATTGCTAAGGGCGAAGAGTTGCTCCCAGCAGCTCAAGAAGGATATTTCCCAAGAGGCATACGTTCTGAAATTCCTGAGCCTAACGGAGTCATGGCGGCCGACAGAGTTATTGATATGCTCTTGAAGAAAATCAAAGGCGAAGAGTTCCAGACCGAGTTAATTATCCCGGCTATGGAAAAAATCCCGCCCGCAGCTCCCGTCAAAGATCTCAGCAAGGCTACAATAGCTCTTGTATCGTCAAGCGGCGTTGTTCCCGTTGATAACCCCGATAGAATTCAAAGCGCTTCAGCTCAGAAGTGGGGCAAGTATGACATTTCCAAACTTGATAATTTGCCCGAAGGAGTCTTCAAGACAATACACGCGGGCTTCGATCCGGCGGCTATGTGTGCTGTGCCTGACAGAGGCATTCCAGTTGACGCTATGCGTTATTTTGAAAAACAGGGCAAGATCGGCAAGTTATACGATTGGTTCTATGTAACAGTCGGAACAGGAACGACACAGGCATTCGCGGCGAAGTTCGGCAAAGAAATCGCGCAAGAACTTCATAACGCAAACGTTGACGCTGTAATTTTGACATCGACCTGAGGAACTTGTACTCGTTGCGGGTCAACGATGGCAAAAGAAATTGAGCGTACAGGTATTCCAGTAACAGTAATGTGCAACTTGATTGACGTTGCCAAAACTGTCGGCGCTAACAGAATGGTGCAGACAGTTTCAGTTCCTTATCCTTTGGGAGATCCGGAGCTTAGCAAAGAAGCTGAGTGGCAGTTACGCACGAGCAGAGTCGGCGCAGCTCTTGATGCCCTTGCTACCGAAGTAGCAGAGCCTACGGTATTCCCTTCAAAATTCTAAAAAGCTTTATGAATCATGCTGGAGAGTTTTTTATTTCTCTCCGGCATTTTTTTAACGTTTTTAAATTTAAGATAAGGAGCTGAAAATTTTTATGTCTGAAAAAAAATCTAATTCCGTATATTTCATTTCAATAGCTATAACCTTCGCGATAGTCGCATGGGGCTGGCTTGCTCCTGAAAACTTCGGCGGCTTTGCCAATGCGCTGTTCGGGGGACTTACAAAATATTTCGGCTGGGGCTATCTCTTAACCATGAACAGCTTTGTAGTGTTCTGTATAGCAATGGCCTTCAGCAAATTCCGTCACGTAAGACTCGGCCGGCCCGAAGACAGACCCGAACATAGCAATATTTCATGGTTCGCAATGTTATTTTCAGCAGGAATGGGAGTAGGGTTGGTCTTTTACGGAGCGGGCGAGCCGTTGATACATTTCGGCAATACTCCTTTCGGAGCAGAGCCCGGGTCAATACAGGCGGCGCGGGACGCAATGCAGATTTCGTTCTTTCACTGGGGCCTACACCCTTGGGCCGGCTATGCAGTAATAGCGATGCCGATGGCTTATTATCAATTCAGAAGAAACTCTCCCGGGTTAATAAGTTCGTTGTTTATTCCGTTGGTTGGCCAGAAAGCTGTAGACGGATTGTTCGGAAAGTTAGTCGACATTCTGGCAATATTCGCAACCCTAGCCGGAATAACGACATCGCTTGGGCTTGGAACTCTGCAATTAAATAGCGGTCTGAATGAGATTATGGGCATTGACCGAACAACGTTTATTCAAGTTACGATAATAATTTTGCTTGCGGTGTTCTACACAGGCTCGGCGGTGCTTGGAATTGACAAGGGAATAAAATTTGTAGCGAACTTTAATTTATTTATCTGTTTAACGTTAATGGTCTTGTTATTCTGCGTTGGGCCTTCGCTCCCGATAGTAGAGTCGTTAATGACAGGAATCGGAGATTTCACGAGCGGACTTATAAAGGAAAGCTTCTTAATGGCACCTTACGGCGGCAAGTATGCCGACCATTTAAAGAACTGGACGCTTTATTATTGGGCTTGGTGGATAGCGTGGGCACCGTTTGTCGGTTCATTCGTAGCCAGAATATCACGAGGAAGAACTATAGCGGAATTTGTCGCCGGAGTTTTAATTGTTCCAGCGCTAGGGAGCTTTACATGGTTTGCGATATTTGGAACATCGGCGCTGCATCTTCAGCTTGTGAAGGGAATAGATATAGCCGCGCAGGTTACAAAAGATATTTCAGTCGGAGTCTTTGCGCTTTATAAATATTATCCGCTTGGCTTCGTAATGTCGGTAATGATGTTAGTGTTAATAACTACGTTCTTCGTAACTTCGGCGAACTCAGCGACGTTTGTTTTATCAATGTACTCAAACCACGGCGACTTGAATCCTTCAAAATCAAAAATGGGAGTTTGGGGAGTTTTAATGGCTGCGCTTGCGGTAGTGCTTTTAATGACGGGCGGCCTTCAAAACTTGCAGACGATTTCTTTGACCGCTGCGCCTCCTTTTGCGATAATTATGGTATGCGCCTGTTTCTCCCTTTGGAAATCTCTGAGCAAAGACGAGAAAGACGGCAAATTATAATTATTTTCAATTTTAAAGAAGGAGTTTTTTATGGATACGGTGCAGAGGCTTAGAGCAATTCCTGGAATGGATATTATTTTGAATTCTGATTGGCTCGGGTCATATTTAGAAAAGCTTGGCCGAATGAGGGTCAAACGCATAATTAATAAAAAACTTTCACAGACCCGGAAAAATATTCTTGAAAACGAAGAAGCTGAATTTAATTATGACGAGTTCAGGGATTCTTGTATGCTTGCTTTTGCCTCTGCTTCACGTTCCAGCTTGACACGCGTTATCAATGCTACGGGCGTAGTGATTCATACTAATCTTGGCCGTTCTTTAATTGCCGAGGGCGCTATAAAAAGCATGAACGAAATAGCCGGGCATTATTCAAATCTTGAATATGATTTAAAAGCCGGAGGACGAGGACAAAGAAATTCTCACGTTGAAGATTTATTATGTTCCCTTACGGGCGCTGAAGCTTCGCTTGTTGTGAATAACAACGCCGGAGCAGTTTTATTAGCTTTGAGTGCCTTGGCAAAAGATTCTGAAGTTGTTGTATCACGGGGCGAACTCGTTGAAATCGGAGGCTCGTTCAGAATTCCGGATATTATGGAACTAAGCGGCGCAAAATTAATCGAAACCGGAACAACTAATCGTACTCATTTATATGATTATGAACGCGCAATAACTGAAAGAACTTCAATGCTTTTAAAAATTCATCCGTCTAATTTCAGAATCGAAGGCTTCACAGCTTCGCCCGAACGGAAAGATTTAGCGAAACTTGCTCATAAAAATAATTTAATCTTCATGGAAGACGCAGGGAGCGGCTTGTTAGTAAATAATGAAGTCTTAAACCTTCCGGCGAATTCAAACGAGATAACTATAAAAGCCTGTCTTGAGGCCGGAGCTGATTTAGTAACTTTTTCAGGCGATAAAATTCTTGGCGGCCCTCAAATCGGAGGAATAGCAGGCAAAAAAATTCTCTTAGATAAAATCAAAAAATATCCATTGGCCCGGGCTTTGCGGGTTGATAAGGTTACGCTTGCGGCCTTTGAGGCAACGCTAAGACTCTATGCAGGCGAAGCCTATGACGAAATCCCAACGCTTAGAATGATTCGCTGTCCTCTTGAAGATTTAAAAACAAGGGCCGAAAATCTCGCGAATATCTTAGCTGAAAAATTAAAAGACTCTGAAATAAAAGTTATAAAAGTTCAAGATGCTGTAGGCGGAGGTTCATGCCCTGAAATAGAACTCGAAGGCTACGGAGTTTCAATCAAGCATAAAAATTTTGGAGCAGGATATATTCAAAAATTATTAAGAAATTTTGAAATTCCTGTTTTATGCGGAGCAAGAGAAGACGAAATTATTATTCATGTAAGGACGCTCTTGCCTCCCCTGAAAAGGGAGGTGGCCGAACGAAGTGAGGCCGGAGGGGTTGCTTCACAAGACGAAGAAATTTTAATCAAATATCTTGAAGGGATATTAAACAATGCGTGAAATCTCTTTAGTTTTAGGAACGGCCGGACACATAGACCACGGCAAGACGGCTTTAATCAACGCGCTTACGGGTATAAACTGCGACAGATTAATCGAAGAAAAAAAGCGCGGCATTACGATTGAATTAGGCTTTGCGCCTTTGAAACTTGAAGACGGAAGAGTCGTAAGCGTTATTGACGTTCCGGGTCATGAAAAATTTATTCGTCAAATGGTTGCGGGAGCTTCTGGAATTGATGCGGCTTTGTTAGTAATTGCGGCCGATGAAAGCGTTATGCCTCAAACCCGTGAACACTTGGCAATAATGGAATTATTAGGCGTTCATGACGGATTAATCGCCTTAACTAAAATCGACAGGCTTAACGAAGACGAGAAACAGGAAATGCTTGAGCTTTTAATAGACGATATTAAAGAATTTACCAGAGGAACATTTCTTGAAAATAAAGCTATAGTTCCGGTGTCAAGCGTTACGGGCGAAAATCTTAATAATTTAAAAGCTGAAATAAAAAATCTCATTGACCGCGTTAAGACAAGGCCAAGAAGCGGAGCATTTTTCTTGCCTGTTGACAGGGCGTTTGTAATTTCGGGCTTCGGAACTGTCGTAACCGGCACAGCTTATCACGGAACGGCCAAGGGGGGCGATAAAATTGAAGTCTTGCCTTCGGGACATGAAGGACGTATCAGGACTCTTCAAGTTCATAGCCAAAACGTAGAAAACGCTTATGCCGGGCAAAGAGTTGCGGCTAATCTTGCCGGAATTGATATTAACGAAATTTCACGAGGCGACGTAGTTTGTCATAAAGGAATTTTTAAGGCTACGAAATGTTTTGAGGCCGTAATAAAATTATTGCCCCAAGTCAAAGAGCCTTTAAGGCATTGGCAAAGAGTTCACGTCTGCACGGGGACTTCTGAAGTTTTGGCGCGTGTATCTTTATTAAATTCAAAGCAGATTGAGAAGGGCACTGAACAGCCTGCGCAGTTAGTTTTGGAAGAGCCTGTAGTTTGTACTTACGGACAGAAATTTATAATAAGATTTTACAGTCCTTTAATTACAATCGGAGGCGGTGAAATTATTTTCCCGTATTCTTACAAGCCAAGAGGCGCAAGCTCACGGGCGAAAATCTTAGAGCGAATTGAAAATCTAAGGGCCTCAAAAAATCCTGAAAGGCGATTTGAATATTTATTACATGAAGCCGGAAGCATAGATAAAAATCAAGCGTTGTTATTACTTCAGGACACTAAAGAAAATCTTGAAATTATCGCGAAAAATTTAATAGCGTCCGGAAAAATTCTTGAGCTTGATAATAATTATATTTCTAAGAAATTCTGTGATTCGTTATTGAATTCTCTTGTTGACTCGGTGAAAGACTATCAGAATAAATATAAATCTGAAGCCGGACTTCCGCTTGAAAGTTCTTCGTACTCACGCTCGTTAATAAATCTTGCTTTGAGCAAAAAAATTTTAATTCTTGACGGGAATAAATTACATACGCCTGATTTTGTTCCGGAAAATGACGAGGCTTTTTCAAGAAATCTTGAGGCCGTGAGAAATATTTGTCTTGCTAACAAGTGGCAATTATTGACGCTGGACGAATTGCGAAAAAAAATTAATTTGCCCGAAAAAATTTTTTCAAAAGTCATTCAGGCTATGAAAAATTCGGGGGAATTGGCTTTAATCCCTGAAGGTTATGTTTTAATTTCAGAGCTTGAAAAGGAAATGTTAAATATCTTGAAAAATCTTGGAGAAAAAATCACGTTAGCTCAAGTCCGAGACGCTACAGGGAGCACAAGAAAATTTATCTTGCCTGTACTTGAATATTTTGACAGCAAAGGCTACACAAGAAGGGCGGGGGAATATCGTGTCCTGTTGTAATAATTCACAAGCTGAAAAGAAAAGACTAACGGAGCTTGCACATTCAAGCGGGTGAGCGGCGAAAATAGGTCCGGAGGATCTTAAAAAAGTTTTGAGCGACATGCCGCAGATTTACGGCCCGAGGATTTTATCTTCGTGGGACGGCAACGAAGACGCGGCGATTTTTGAGCTTGATGAAGAGCGCTACGGAGTTTTGACGATAGATTTTATTACGCCTGTTGTTGATGACGCTTTCACTTGGGGACAGATTGCCGCGGCGAATTCTATCAGTGACGTTTTTGCTATGGGAGCGAAGCCTTTAGTAGCTTTAAACGTTGTTGGTTTTCCTACGAAATTTTTAGAGCTTGAAGTATTGAAAAAGATTTTAGCTGGAGGACTTGACCGTGTTCAGGAGGCTGGAGCATTTTTAGTTGGGGGTCATAGTGTGCAGGACGATGAGCCGAAATACGGGCTTGTTGTTTATGGAGAAGTTGAGAAGAAGAAATTATGGCGTACGAGGGGCGCAAGGCCGGGCGATAAATTAATTTTGACCAAGCCAATCGGAACGGGTATAGCAATAACTGCAATGAAAGCCGGAATGATTGAAAATCCTTTAACAGAAATAGAAGCTGTTGAGAGTATGAAGAGACTTAATAATATTTCATTGCCTCCGGAACTTCATAAATATGTACACGCGGCTACGGATGTTACGGGTTTTGGCTTGGCTGGACACTTGGCGGATATGTTAAGTGAAAATCTTGGCTGTGAAATTTTTTTGGATAAGATACCAGTTTTTACGGGAGTAAAAGAACTTGCGAACATGGGCTTAATTCCCGAGGGAGCGTACAGAAATCAAGCCGCATAT
>JAFSSV010000073.1 GCA_017450825.1 Synergistaceae bacterium | reverse complement strand
TCAAGCACGGCCTCGGCGCTCGTGATGACGCTATAGGAATGCAGTACTTAATCCCCGGCTGGAAGTTCGACAACAAAAAGCCTTGCTTAGTTAGATAATTAGACTAAAAATATAAAAAAGCCTCCCTTTTAACAGGGAGGTTTTTTATAAATAACCCCCTCGCCAGAACCCTTCCACCGCAAGCGGTTCCCCTTCCCTTACAGGGACGGCTTTGGCCCTCTCCCCCTTAACAGGGGGCGCAAGAGAGTTGTTCTACCTTTTCTATTTCGTCTACACTCTTGCCTCCCCTCTTTAAGGGGAGGTGCCGAATGAAATGAGGCGGAAGGGTTTATTACTTTTAAGGTGCTTTTACTATATCTTTTTATCTAACTAAGCAAGGCTTCTTGTTGTCGAACTTCCAGCCGGGGATTAAGTACTGCATTCCTATAGCGTCATCACGAGCGCCGAGGCCGTGCTTGAAGTAAAGCTCGTTAGCTTTCTTAATCTGATCCATATCGACTTCAATTCCGAGGCCGGGCTTCTTGGGAAGATCAATACAGCCGCCTATTATCTGCATAGGTTCGACCGTAAGACGCTCGCGGCCTTCCTGCCAGATCCAGTGAGTGTCAATCCCGTTCATTTTTCCGGGTATTGCCGCGGCACACTGTACAACCATAGCAAGAGAAATATCAAAGTGATTGTTAGAATGACAGCCCCACATTAAGCCAAAGTCCGCGCAAAGCTGTCCAACTCTTACTGATCCGTTCATTGTCCAGAAGTGCGGGTCGGCTAGCGGAATATCTACAGCCTGAAGAGTCAAAGCATGGCACATCTGCCGCCAGTCCGTGTTAATCATGTTCGTAGCTGTCGGCATCATTGCGGCCTTTCTGAACTCAGCCATAACTTCACGTCCACTGAATCCTCCTTCAGCTCCGCATGGGTCTTCGCAATAAGCCAGGCACTTTTTCAACTCCGGAGCAATCTCAAGAGCTTCTTTAAGACTCCAGCAGCCGTTCGGGTCTAAGTCAACCCGGGCATCAGGGAAAGCAGCTTTAATAGCCTGAACTGCTTTTAATTCTTCTTTAGGAGGAAGAACGCCGCCTTTTAATTTAAAATCTTCAAAGCCGTATTTCTCGTGTGTAGCCTTTGCAAGAGCGACTATTTTTTCGGGCGTGAGGGCCTCTTCATGACGGAGCCTGTACCAATCGCAAGGGCTGTCGGGTTCTTCTTCATAGGGAAGATCTGTCTTCTTTCTGTCGCCTATATAGAATAAATAGCTCAAGAATCTTACGCGTTCCCTTTGAACTCCGTCCCCCATTAAAGCCGCCGCAGGAACGTCGAGAAATTTTCCCATCAGGTCAAGCAAAGGCGCTTCGACTGCCGTAACAACATGAACGCCCGTTCTTAAATCAAAAGTCTGAAGGCCGCGCACGTCGTCTTTTATATTAGCGTCAAGCCATTTACGAATCTGATTCAAAGTGTTCTTGTAGTCGGCAATTCGAGTCCCAATGACTAAGAGCTTAATATCCTCAAGGGCCTTTGTAATTTTCTGGCCGCCCGGAACTTCTCCTGCTCCAATGTTGCCGGAGGAGTCCTCAAGAATTACTATGTTACGCGTAAAGAAGGGCGCGTGGGCTCCGCTCAAGTTAAGCTCCATGCAATCATGACCCGCAACAGGGTAAACGTCCATGCGAGTAATCTTCGGTATAGCCGTCATGCTATAAGTGCCTCCTTCAAAAATATAAAGAAAATTTTTTAGATGTGTGATAGCTAGAATTATATAATATGAATCAAAAATTTCTAAAGGAAGGGAAAAAAATTTTTTCATGGGAAAATTTTTAAACTCACGGCTTAAAGACCTTGTCCCTTATGACACAAGCGAAGAGATTGAAAGCATGAAAGGTTATATGCGACTCAACACTAACGAGTCACCGTTTGAGCTTGGCCCGGAAATTTCAAAGGCCGTAAAAGATTCTGTTAAAGAAATGAATTTCTATCCTGACCCCGATTGCAGAGCGCTTGCGAAAAAATTATCAGAGCTTTTAGAAATTAATCCGGAACAAATAATTTTGGGCAACGGTTCTGACGAGATTTTAAATTTTATTTTTACAGGCTTCTGTGAGAAAGGCGCGGCCTTTCCGGATATAACTTACTCGTTCTATAAAATTCTTGCGAAATTTCACGGCGTAGATTTTCTTCAAGTTCCTTTGCGTGACGACTTCACTATCAACCCCGAAGACTATACAAATTTAAACGGCCGTACGATTTTTATAACTAATCCTAATGCTCCTACGAGTCTTTTTTTGAGTCTTAACTCGATTGAAAAAATTATCGCTCAAAATCCTGAAAGCCTGATAGTCATAGACGAAGCGTATATAGACTTCGGAGGAGATAGCGCAATAAGATTAATTAACTCTTATAAAAATTTAATCGTAACTCGTACGTTCTCGAAGTCGCGTTCAATGGCAGGCGGGCGGCTTGGCTGGGCAATGACTAATTACGAACTTGCAAAAGATTTCCGCGCCGTAAAAAATTCTCTTGCGCCTTACAATATAAACGCAATGACTCAAGCGGCGGCTCTGGCAATTCTTGAACATGAAGAGATTACGCAAAAAAATTTAAAAATTATCAAAACCGTAAGAGAAAATACAAAGTCGGCGCTTCGTGAAATTGGGTTTGAAGTTTTTGACTCTGCGGCTAATTTTTTATTTGTCCGTCATGAGAAGATCAGCGGCTTAAAAATTTTTGAAGAATTAAAGCAAAATCGAATCATGATCCGGCACTTCGACCACCCCGAAAGAATTTCAGACTTCAACAGAATCACAATCGGAACGCCCGAACAAATGCAGGCGATGCTTGAGGCGCTGAAAAAAATTTTGAAAGGTTAGTGAATTTTTAATGAGGCAAGCAGATTTTTCAAGAACAACGAACGAGACAGACATAAAAATTTTTCTTGAGCTTGACGGTTCCGGCCGGAGCGATATAAAAACCGGCTGCGGCTTTCTAGATCACATGTTGACTCTTTTCGCGGCTCACGGGCGATTCGATTTAAAAATAAATTGCGCCGGGGACTCATGGGTTGATTATCATCACACTGTCGAAGACGTTGGAATTTGTTTAGGACAAGCTTTCAATAAAGCACTTGGCGATAAGAAAGGCATAACGCGCTACGGAAATTTTATTTTGCCTATGGACGAGGCTTTGATTTTAACGGCGATAGATTTTTCCGGGCGGGCATTCTTGAATTGGGACGTTGAGATTTTTGCACAGAAGGTCGGTGATTTTGATACTGAACTTGCGCAGGAATTCTGGCTTGGCTTCGTGAGAAATTCTTTTTCTACTCTTCACTTCAAAAAATTCGCCGGAACTAACGCACATCATATAATCGAATGCGCTTTCAAGTCCGCAGCTCGGAGCATAGCACAGGCCGTTAAAATAAATTCTGAATTCAAAAACGAAATCCCTTCGACAAAAGGACTGATTTAAAAAATGAAATACCCGGCAAGAAAAACTCTTGACGATAAAGAAATGTTTGAAGAAGTAGTGCAGGCTATCTTGTCTGTAATGGGCGACGATGCTTTGAAAATTATTCTTTACGGTTCAGTAGCAAGAGGCGATAACACTTGGGAGTCTGATATAGATATTGCGGTATTGTCGAAAAGAGAATACGACTGGCAGGATAGAGAAAAACTTTATCATGTACTCTTCGATTATGATTTAAAGTATGACACTATCTTCTCTATAATGCCTATTTTGGAAGATAAATTTAATAGGCTGCAAGAAATTAAATTATTTTATAAAAATATTAACAAGGACGGGATAACTTTATGGGAGAAGAAAGCAGTATGATACCAAAGTATCGTTTTGAAAAAGCACCTTAAAAGTAATAAACCCCTCCGCCTCATTTCATTCGGCACCTCCCCTGACACAGGGGAGGCAAGT
>JAFSSV010000072.1 GCA_017450825.1 Synergistaceae bacterium | reverse complement strand
TTTAAAAATTCTCCCGTCCCTGCTATAGCTCCTGATAAATTTCTTGAGCTATTCTCTTCTGAAGAAAAATTAAATTAAAAGGAGCTGATTTTTCTGTTTCATGATTCTTACGAAGTAATAATAATCGGCGGAGGTCATGCCGGCTGTGAAGCTGCTCTTGCAAGCGCGAGGGCTGGCTGTAAAACTTTAATGCTTAATTTAAGCGTCGATAACACGGCCCTTATGCCCTGTAACCCTTCAATCGGAGGCCCGGCTAAAGGCCATCTAGTCCGTGAGGTCAGCGCGTTGGGAGGCGAACAGGCCCGCGCCGCTGATGCTTCTACTTTAATGATACGCTGGCTTAACACTTCAAAAGGCGCAGCAGTCCGGGCGCTTAGGGCGCAATGTGATCCCGGGCTTTACGGATTTTATTATCGAAAATTATTGACGACTCAAGAAAATTTAAATATCAATCAGGACGAGGCAACAGAAATTTTAATTGAAGGCGGAAAAATCTCCGGCGTTCTTACCCGTCACGGGGCACGCTATGACGCAAGGGCAATAGTTCTTTGCGGGGGAGTCTATTTAAGCGGCCGGGTCTTTGTGGGCGATAAGTCTTTCAGCTCCGGCCCAATGGGACAAAATAATTCGCAAGCCCTTCCCGACTCTCTAAAAGCTCTTGGAATTCAAACCGGCTTAATGAGAACGGACACGACCCCGCGCCTTAATATTAATACTATAGATTTTTCCAAGGCCGTCCCGCAACTATCAGAAAAAGAACCTTTGTGCTTTGACTTATGGGGCGAGGCAAAAATTTATGACTCTTCAAAATACGCCTGTTGGTTTTCTCGAACGACCGAAAAAACTTACGAGATCCTTTCAAAAAATATTTCCCGTTCTCCTTTAGTGACAGGTGACGTTCAGGCACACGGCCCGCGCTACTGTCCTTCGATTGAAGATAAATTCCTTCGCTTCCCCGATCACATTACACATCCGATAGTCTTCGAGCCTGTGTCGCTGAACACTAATGAAGTTTACGTACAAAATTTTTCAACGAGTCTTCCTTATGATGTTCAGGTTGAAATGGTTCACTCGCTGCCCGGCTGTGAGAACGCAAAAATCATTAAGCCCGGCTACGGGATTGAATATATTTATTTATTGCCCGATCAGTTGAAGCGCTCACTTGAAAATAAAAATCTCCCGGGCTTTTTCTGTGCCGGACAGGTAAACGGGACTTCAGGCTATGAAGAGGCCGCCGCCCAAGGGTTATTAGCCGGTATCAACGCGGCCAGATACGTAAAAGATCAAGAGCCTTTAATTTTGAAACGTGACGAAGGTTATCTAGGAGTCTTAGTCGATGACTTGACGACCAAGAGCACCGATGAGCCTTATAGAATGCTGACGAGCCGCTGTGAGCATAGATTATTATTACGGTGGGACAACGCAGCCCACAGACTGTCGCATTACGGGCGCGAGTCCGGCTTGATAAATGACGAGCGCTGGAAATTCCTTGAGCAAAAATTTTCAAACGAGAACGAAGAGATCGAACGCTTGAAAGCCACGCGCATTTCTCCTTCGAAGGAAATTGAGTCGTTATGCCTTGAACATGACGCGGAAGTCTTGGCCGACTCTATGAGCTTGGCCGACTTTTTGAAACATCGGGGCGTTACGTACGGGCTTATCTCAAAAATCTCAAGCCCTGAAAAAAATTTATCGCCCGAAGAAATTTCTCATATTGAAACGGAATTACGTTACACGGGTTATCTTGAACGTGAAGCAAGAGTAGCAGAGCGCATGAAAAATTTAGACGGCGTTAAAATTCCCGTAGATTTTGATTATGATTCAGTGACGGGCTTACGCGCTGAAGGTCTGCAAAAATTAAAACACTTCCGGCCGGACTCGCTTGGACAGGCTTTGAGAATTTCCGGAGTGACTCCTGCTGACGTTCAATTAATTTCAATTATTCTTACGCGCAACGAGCGAAGCAAAAATTAATTAATAACAATGACTATTAACGAAGATCAAAAAATTTTTTTTAGTGCTGAAAGATTATTCCCTGCGGCCGCAAGACGCGCAAAAATCCTTGAGGCCCTTCAAAGAAATTGGGCTTCGGTTGTCGGCTTTGCTGTCGCGCAGCATTCCCGGCCTTGCAATCTTGGCCCGGAGGAGCTGACAATTTTTTCAGACTCTCAACACAGCAGTTTTATCTTGAGCAAGTCAAAGGGAAATATTCAACGGGTGCTGCGTAAGTTTCAGCTTGGCAACGAAGAAGATTTTAAATTAAAAGTCACGTACTCTTGGCCGGGAAGACAGGCTCGAAAAATTTTTTACGTGCCTTCGCCTCCCAAAATAATCAGAGTCGATGAAGCGCTTGTAAGAAAATCTATGCTTGGTGCTCCGGCGACTCTTCCTGTAGAAATTAATTACGCTCTTTCACATTTAAAAATCTTTCTGGACGAATTAAATAAATCTCGCAGCAAGGTATAATTAAGTAAAAATTTTTTTCATGAAGGGGGATTTATTATGCTTACACGCCCGGAGAAAACGTTAGGAGTTTTAGGAGGAATGGGGCCGGCGGCATGTGCAGAATTTTTGAGGATCCTTGCGCGTGATGCTAAGGCGGCGGACGACTCGCAGCACCCGAAAATAATAATGCTTTCTGATCCCAACACGCCTGACAGGAGCGACGGCCTTATGGGTATCGGGCCTGATCCGTTGCCTGTGATCCGCAAGAATTTATTTCAGCTTGCTGAATGGGGCGCGGATCTCTTAGCTGTGCCGTGTAACACGGCGCATTATTTTATTGATAGATTTCGTGACGAGCTTCCTGTGCCTTTAGTTCATATAGTCGAAGCTACGGTGACGGCGGCGAAGGAACTAAGCAAGGGAAATTGTTCTTGGCTGCTTGCGACTGACGGGACTCAAAAGAGTTTAATATATCCTTCATGCGCTGAAAGAATGCGCTATCACTTCTTGAAACCTTCGCAAGAACAACAGAATAAAATTCAGTCTTGTATACGTTACGTTAAGGCGGGCGATCTCAAGACGGCCGGCGAATTAATGAACGAAGTAGTAAAAGAGTTATGGGCTGAACGTGATGTTCCTGTTACTATGGGATGTACGGAGCTTCCGTTAGCTTACGAGGCTTCGGGTTTGCCGCTTGACCGTCAAGTTTCAAGCTTGAAAGCTTTGAGTGACGCTTGCTTGAAAATTTTGTACGAGCTTTAAGAAAAAAATTTTTTGAAAGGAATGTGATTTTTTAGAATGACAGAAAATAATCAGCCTGTCCCTCAGCAGCCGCAATATATATATGTGCAGCCTCCCAATTATGAAGATGAAGAAGAGATAGATCTGCTTGATCTTTTCGGAGCGGTCTGGAAAAAGAAATGGTTTATATTTTTTATAACTTTTCTTTGCGGGTGTCTTGCGCTTGCGTATGCCTTTTGGCTGCCGTTTATATATAAGGCGGAGTCGCGTATCATGCCTGCCAGTACTGGCAGCGGAAGCGGCGGGAGGCTTGCCGGGCTTGTTCAGCAGTACGGAGGCCTTGCCAGCATGATGGGTATCTCAATTCCTTCGGGAGCCGGCGGCGATGGTTCTGTAATGATTGACATTATGAAAAGTAATTCAGTTGTTGACGCGATAATAGACAAATTTAATTTAATGGAAGAGCTTGAGCAGGAATATAGAATCTTTGCGCGCGAGGCCGTCCTTGGAAATCTTGAGGTCGAAACAGATACAAAAGGCAGCGGAATTATAACCGTGGCATATAGTGACGAAGATCCCCAAAAGGCTGCGGACATAGTTAATTCTTTTGTTGAAGAACTTCAGAAAAAGATGCAGGAGATTTCATTCTCAACGGCGAAACAGAACAGGGCTTTTATTGAAAGGCAATTTGCTGAGACACAACAGGAGCTGACCGACGCTGAAGAGGCTATGATGAGATACCAGCAAGCCAGCGGCGTTGTCGCTATGACCGAACAGTATAAGACATTATTCGACGCTATCAAGGATCTAAGCACACAGATCGCGGCCAAGAATGTTGAAGTTTCTTCTTTGAAGAGTTACACGCGCGCGGACAACCCGCGGTTAAAATTAGCGCAGTCCCAGCTTGCGGCAATGGAGAAAGAGTTGGAACGCCTTGAGGCCGAACAGCTGCGCATTGATCCTCAAAGCAGAGTAAGAACAAGATCCGGTGACGTTAGGATGTCTGCTGCTGATATTCCGGAGCTGTCGCTTGAGTATCAGCGTTACGCAAGGGCTTTGAAAGTTGCTACGGCTAAGTATGAAATCATGTACAGTCAGTACGAGTCGGCGCGAATGAACGAAGCCAGCGATCTTTCAACTATAGTTGTA